>JAATGK010000107.1 GCA_015654715.1 Alphaproteobacteria bacterium | reverse complement strand
CATAGGTCTTGGGACCGATGCCGTAGAACCTCGTGCCTTCGTCCCTGCCGCCCTGTTTCTGGTCGAAGTTCTTGTGTGCCCAAACCGACAGCATTGGGGTGTTCAGGAAGAAGCCGCGATACTTGACCGAAGGCTCTTTGGAGTAGCGCGTGGCGCTTGCCACTGCGAGGCGATCGGTTTTCTGGATCTTGACATCCGCCCACCATTCCCACGGCGACACGCCCAGTTCGCGTGTCAGATCCATCACGCCCCAGATCGTACCGCGAGTATCGGAGCCGAAGATCACCAAAACCTTCTTGCTCGCGTCCCACGGAGCCGGAACCACGGCGCGGCCGTAGGTCTCCCACTTGCCCGCGATCGGCGAGGTTGAAATATTGTTGGCCTTCAACAGCGCAGCGATCCTCGGCGAAGAGGCCAGACCAATCACCACGGCCCCATTCTTGACCGCGTCGAAATCCGCTGTCACCACCGGCGTCGTGCCGCTCAGCGCGTTCAGATCATGCGATAGCAACGCCGCGGCTTTGGCGATTGGCGTGCCGCTATCCTTGTCATAGACGACCGAGGCCAAGCCGTGCTTGTCGAACAGCGTCAAAGTCTCGGCGCGAGCAGATTGCGCCCATCCTGCAAACGCAAGACACAAGAACACGATTAGCACCTGCCGGCCGCCAACCCGCGGCGATGCGCCCGTTCTGTGCCTCATTGTTACCTCCGATTATTGTTCCGGGCGTGTCGCCTAACCAAGACCGTCCGTGTCTCTATTGCCTGGGGCCCGCGACGACGCTTGCTTGTTCAAAACCGAGCAAAAGTCGACGAAAGCGAAACCGGGGCGGCGACCGCTTTCGCGATACGCCACCCCGCCGCAAGCTAAAGTGTGAACACCATTACAATCTACGCTCCGATCAGAACTTCCCGCGGAAGCCGACGATGTAGGTCGCACCGCGATAGGTCTCGCCGTACACCGCATTCTGCGAACCGATATACGAGGCCGGCGTCGACGACGTCAGGTTCTGGATATCGAGAGTCACCATCGAGCCTTCGAACAAGGTGCCATCGAGGAACCCAAGCTGATAGCTCGACGACAGGTCCAACTGGCCATAAGGCTTGTTCCAGCCAGGCTGGTTCACGCCCTGCTGGGCCGGCGTGGCCATGGAGATCGTACGCGCCACGTAGTTCCAGTTGACGTGCAGCGAAAACCCGTTGTTCTCGTAATAACCGCCGAGGTTGTAGGTGTACCGGGCGATGCCGAGAGCCAGGCCCTGCGCGATGGCCGCAGACAGGCCCGGGTCGACCGAGTGGGTCAGGCTGGTGAAGGTACCGGACACGCCGAGACCTTCGAGAACGACGTCGAGCGGTTGGACGTAGTTAATCTCGAAGCCTTCGAGATGATAGTCCTGTGCCAGATTGACCGTCTGGCTGACCTGGACAACCGCATTGTTGCCGCCGTTCGCGTTGAAGTCCGCGACTTGGGTCGGCGTCAGCAGCGAGAACGGAATGCCCATCGATCCGAACGTCTGGCTGCTCGAAACGATGGTTGTGAAGTTGCTGATGTCCTTGCGGAAGTAGTTGAGCGACACAACGCCCGGGCCGCCGGTGTACCACTCAACACCCAAGTCGATGTTGTTTGAGTAGTACGGCTTGAGGTCCGGATTGCCGATGTTGATCGGGCTCAACAGCGCGCTTTGGAACGAGAAACCCGGAAGCATCGCCGAGGGCTGCGCGCGGGTCATGGTACGCGAAGCCGCCGCGCGGAGCACGACATCTTCGAGCAGGTTAAACGACGAATTGAACGACGGCAGAATGCCCTGATAGGTGGTCTGGTTGGTGACGAAGTAATACTTGCCGGTCGCATCGGCTTGCGGCCCGGTGATGATCTGAGTGGTGTTGTAGTAACGCACACCGGCATTGAGGTGCAGATCATGATCGACGATTTTGATCAAGCCGTTCACTTCGACGTAGCCGTTCTGCGATCTCTCGGTGATGGCGCCGGACTTCTGAGCACCGAAAGCGCCGGTCGTCGAGAACGGAGCTGTCGACACGAAATCGGCGATATGAGCCGCCTGGCCGAGAGCCTTCATGTTGAAGCCGATGTAGCTATCGTAGCCATTGCTGCCATCGGTCTGGCTCATGAAGCTTCCGACCGGTATCGTCTGGAGGTATTTCGTAAGATCGGAGTTCGGGACCAGGCCAACACCGGCAGGACGCGTCGAGCCGTCCGGCATGGTGCATGCGGAAGACCCGGTGATGCAGGCCTGCGCCATGGCGCCGTTGTCACGCGCGTCGATCCGGCGATGCATGCTGTTGTACGAATAGCCAAGCTTGATGTTGTTCGCATCGTCACCGATCGTCGCGTTCCAATCGGTGCCTTGGTTGACGGTGTCGCGGAACAGCGGCTGCACGCGCACCTGATACCACTGCCAAACCGCGCTGGTGGGATCGTTGAGCGGCGCATTGGTGGTGAGGGTCGGCATTTGAGAGTTGGGCTTCTGCTCAAAATTGACCGTAATCCCCGAGCCGGGCGCGGTCTGGGTCAGATAGCCCCAGTTGCGGCGGTTGATCGAGCTGTCGTTGTAGTCGACGCTGCCATCGATCTTCAGCCACGTCGTCGGTGACCAAGCAACCGTCGGATTGAGATCCAAGAAGCCGATGTTCTCGGCATACTGGGATTGAATCGCGAACCACGACGAGTTGAGGAACGTACCCTTGGTCAGATAGCCGAGGGAGTCGCGCTGTACGCCGACCGGAACCATGCAGTTCGAAGCTGTGCCGGCCGAGTTGCAAGTATTGCGGACGTACCATTCCATACCGTCGGTCGTCCACAGGCGTTGCGAGAACTCGTACAGGGCGTTGAAATTGAATTCGAGGGTATCCGTGGGACGCCACTGGACGTCGGTCAGGAATGACAGACGGTCCTTGCCGCCCGCGGTATAACCTTCATTGGCCAGATACGGCATAATCGTGTTGGATAAGTCGGCCGTCGTCAGACCCGAAGTACCGCCGGCAGTGTTGCCGCCGGCATAAGCATACGGCGTCCCGGCCGCGCCGAGACCGTATTTGGCGGCATCCGCGGCGCTGATGCCGGGCGGAACGACCGTCGCCCAGCGGAAGGCTTTGCCGGTGCCGATCGTATTGCAGTTCGGGCACGAGCCGGCCGGCTGCTGGCCGCCGACATCGGCGAGCGCATTGCCGACACTCGCATAGGCGTCCGTACGGAACTTGTAGTGCTGGCCGGAGAAGCCGAACAGGACGCCCAGCTTGTCGTCCCAGTTGTAGCGCGCGATCAGCGAAGCGCGAGGACTGAACGCACCGCTGATGTCGTTGTATTCTTCCTGAACGGCATAGTTCGCATGGAAGCCTTGATCTGGAGTATCGAGTGGCTTGGCGGTAGCGAGGTTGACCGTGCCGCCGATGCCGCCTTCATAGGTGTCGGCCGACGGTGTCTTGCTGACTGCGACCTTGGTGAACAGTTCGACCGGGAACATGTCGAGGTCGAGTTCGCGGTTTTGGTTGCCTGATCCGAGCGTCCCATCGGTCGCGACGCTGATCGGATGGCCGTTCATCGTGATGTTGGTGAAGCTCGGGTTCATGCCGCGAACAGTGATCTGCACGCCTTCGCCCGAAGCATCGCGGGTGAGCTGGATGCCCGGCACGCGGTTGATCGCTTCAGCGATGTTCAGATCCGGGAATTTGCCGATGTCTTCGGCGAACACCGTATCCGAAAAGTTGGTGGCCGTCCGCTTGGCCATCGCCGCGGATTCTAGGCTGCCGCGGTAACCGGTAACGGTGATCGTTTCTATTCCGTCACCGGTCGCCGGAGTTGTCTGCGCAAAGGCCGGCGTGCTGGCAAAACCAACAAGCAGCGCAAGAACAGAAACGGTTGATTTGTAATCCTGGAGCATGGCTCTCCCTCTTTGTTACAACCTCTTTTGTGCAAGGCGCTCAAACCTTGCGAGGTCAATTTTCCGGTGAAGCCATTCCCTGAAGCGTCATAGCGAGCGCTTCATGAGATGATGTACCGACCGGATCGCTCCGGACCTGAGCCAATTCGTAGGGATAAGGGTTCTCTATCCCGCCTGTCGCATCCGACAAGCGGGAGAACACCCGGAGTTCACGCCGAAATACTCACCTCATGCGCTGTACCCGAGTGCACCAATGCTTCGCGACCGATGAACACGTGGACGCAATCGTTCCACAGAGTGCAGCTCCGCGAACTGTCCCCTCCCTAGTCTTTATTGACTCAGTGATCGGCACACATCGCCTTCACCGGCCCTGTGATGATGAAGACCAGCGGGCACTTGTGACTACCTAAGAGGCGCCACGGAATTCGTGGAATGTCGTCCGTCGTGTATCGGAATTATCACAGAACCGTGAGGCAGCTTGTTGGAGTCACGGACGTTCTTGCGCGATTTTGCCCCGCTTGAGGGCCGTCGCGTAAAGGCGTGTCACAGCTTTCCTCTGAAACCAACGAGATACGACGTACCGGAATAGATCACGGACATCGGGTCGTTCGTATTGCCAATGTATCTGCGCTGTCGTGCATTGGTCAGATTGAGGGCATCGAAGGTGACCTGTGCACCCTCGAATAGCGTGCCGTCGAACCAGGGGACGGTAAGGCTCGTCGACAAGTCGAGCTGGCCGTAGGCGTCGCGATAGCCCGGTTGCATGATACCGTCGGATGCCGGGGTAGCCAAGTCGATGAATCTCGCGATGTAGTTGTACGTCAAACGGATAGAGATGTCGGCGTGCTCGTAATAGCCCCCGGCGTTGAAAGTATAGGGCGCAATCCCGGTCGCCAAGCCTTGCGTCTGCGATGGGGTAAGACCGGCATCGACGCGTTGTATGACCCGCGTATAGTTCGCCGTCAGACCCAGTCCTTCAAGCAACACATCCAGAGGTTGGACGTAGCTGAACTCGAATCCGGTGAGGTGCAACTTCTGTTTTAGGTTGACCTGCGTATTGACCGTGACCGGCACATTCGGGCCGCCGTTGGCGTTGTAATCCGCCAGTTGCGTCGCCGTCAGAAGCGAAAGGGGGATCTGGGTCGCGCTGAATGGCTCGATGATCTGTTGGTTGGCCGTGAAGTTGCTGATGTCCTTCTTGAAAAAATCAATCGCTATGACGCCGGGACCGCCGATGTAGTATTCCGCGCCGGCGTCGAAATTGGTCGAATAGTACGGCTGTAAATCCGGGTTTCCCGCGGCGATCGGACTTAACTGGGCACTCCCGAAAGCAATGCCGGGCAGCATGGAATTCGGATTGGCGCGTGTCATCGCCCGCGATCCTGCAAACCTGATCACCAGGTTGCGCCACACCTCGGCCGAGATGTTGAAAGCCGGCAGGAAGCCATCATAGCTGCGCTCGGTCGTAATGAACTCGGTCGTACCAGCGACGGACGTTGACCCGGTGATCGACTGGTCTGTGTTGAAATAGCGCACTCCGGCGTTGATACCCACATCGTGATCCAGAAACGAGGCGTGGCGGTTCATTTCAAGAAACGCGGCCTGCGTCTTCTCATTGAGCGCGCCAGAACGGTTTGCACCTATGGCGCCGTTGGCCGCGAAGGGCGCGTTGTCGACGAAACCGGCAATCTGCGTTGCCGCATTGAGCGCGGCCATATCGATGGAGATGTAGTTCTTGAAGCCGACGGACTGATTCGACAGATGAAGGAAGTCGCCGATCGGCAACTGTGTGAGATACCGCAATACCTCCGTATTCGGTACCAGAGGCGGTGCGCCGGGAGGTAAAACGGTACCGTTGGGTAACGTGCAAAGATCGCTTTCGGTGCTGGTGCCCAACACACAGTTCTGCGCGTCGTTGCTGTTATCGCGCGCGTCGATGTAGCGGTAGCTCTGATCAAACGAGTACCCGGCGGTGATGTCCGCAACGTCACTGGCAAACGTCGCGGTCCATGCCGTCCCCCGATCGATGGTTCGGCGGAACTCCGGCTGCGCGCGAACCTGATACCATTCCCATCCGGCATTCGGATCGGCCAGATTGATGTTCGTTTTGATGATCGGCATATCGGCACCGGGCGGCATTGTATAGTTGACGTAATTGCCCGCCCCCGGAGTGGTCTGAATGAGGTATGACCACAAGCGCCGGTGGAAATGGCTGTCGTTGTAGTCGACGCTGCCGTGGATTTTCAGCCAGTTGTTAACCGTCCACTCGGCGCTCGGGTGCAGGTCGAGGAAATCGAGATTCTCGCGCTGGGCGTATTGGACGAGAAAGAACGACGAGTTCAGGAATGTGCCCGAGGTGATGTAATGGAGATTGTCCGTTACGACGTTCACCGGGATCATGCAGTCGTCAGCTGTGCCTGCCGTGTTGCACGTGTTGCGGACATACCACGCCATTGCGGAGCCCCCGAAGAGCCGCTGAGAATACTCGTAGAGCACGTCGAGACTTATCAGCAGATTCTCGGTCGGACTGTACTGGACCGCCAACAAGTTCGAGAGGCGGTTCTTATTGCCCCTTACGGTCGTCTCCTCCGGTATATAACCGATGATGGCATTGCTGAGGTCTGTCGTAGAAAGACCAGATGTGCCGCCCGGCGTATTGATGCCGCCGGCATAATTATAATGCGATCCCGTGCTTCCGATACCCAACGATGGATCGGCGCTGACGCCTGGCGGGACGATTGTAGCCCAGTGAAAGTTTTTTCCGGCACCGATCGTATTGCAGTTCGGACAGGACCCCGCAGGTACCTGATCGACAACACCCGAGAGCGCCTCGTTGATCGCGTTGTAGCCGTCGGTCCTGTAGATAAAGTGCTGGGCGCTCACGCCGAACAGAATTCCGAGCTTGTTGCCCCATTTGTAGCTCGCAATGAGCGTGCCCCGCGGACCGAAGCCGCCGTTGGAGTTCGAATACTGGTCGAGCACCGAATAGCTGAGATGAAAGCCTTCTTCGGGTTTGTCGAAGGGCCGGACATTTTCCATATCCACGATGCCGGAGATGCCGCCCTCGGCCATGCCGGCCGTGGGAGTCTTGTTGACGGCTATGCGCGTGAAGAGCTCCGTCGGAAACATGTCCAAATCGACTTCGCGATTTGCGGTGCCGACGCCAAACGGTCCGTCCGACGCGACAGCAATCGGCATTCCATTCAATACGACTTTCGTAAAGCTCGGTCCCAAACCACGAACCGAAATCTGCATGCCTTCGCCACTGCTGTCGCGGGTAAGCTGAATGCCGGGAACGCGATTGATCGATTCGGCAATGTTCAGATCGGGAAATTTGCCAGTGTCTTCTGAAAAGATCAGATCAGAGAAATTTTGATTCGACCGCTTCACCGCCGCGGCTATGGCCAGAGACTCGCGATAGCCGGTGACCGTGATTACCTCTCTTGCAGCGTCGTTGTCGCCGTCCGAGAGCACCAGCCCAGGCTTCTCATTCGAGGCTTGCGTGATTATCACCACGCCCTGCGGAGTCACGCTGCCCGAAAAACCCGTCCCTTTCAAAAGAAAATCGAGCGATTCACGAACCGTATGCAAACCGGCCACGGAGCGCACGTCGTGTATCTGCGTTAGTTCGTAGGGATAAAGTACCACTACCCCCGTCTGCGTCGATAATGCCGACAGGGCCGCGCCTAAGTTTGACTCCGAAATATTCAGATTATATTTCGTTGCTTGCGTATACGATGGCGCTGCGAAAGCTGGAATAGAAACTGCAAGCGCCGCGTACAGCGCTGCCCCCGCGAGCCCACTCCTCCCTAACATCATTTTTTTCGACTCTATGGTCGGATTTACGTTTCACCTCGTCGCCAGCCTTCACAAAGACCGGCGCCAACACCTCCTTATCCTACGAGTCCCGCCAACCCACAGCCCCATGCCGAGGGTCAACGTCGAGCAAAGCCCCGCAATCATAGCGGATCGCCACGGCCCTTCGAAACGATAGTCTGCAACGGAGATAATTCTGGAGCAAGTGCGCAGGCCGCGCGTTCCGGTTCGCGCTTATACCGTTAGTATTGCCTGCTACCACTTTGGGCTGAAGTTATGCGAACTTGTCTATCGCTTACCCATTCCGCATGGACGCCGAAATTGCCTTCCAACGCTGAAAATACATCGCGGATCTGGCTGATTTTGAATGACCCGCCAATGCGTCGGTCACGCAACTTGGGGTCGAGTTCGACTTTTATGTTGGAGTACCGGCTGATATCCGCAACCACGGTGGCCAGCGGTTCGCCCGCATAGATCAAGACTCCCTGGCGCCATGCGAGGCGCCGGTTCATATCCGCGTCGGACAGGCGTTCAAGATGTTCAATCTTGCGGTCGAAGAGAGCGTTTTGGCCGGCACTAACGACTGCCAGTCGCTGTGGAGCAGTGCCGGACGCGCCGCCTTCAGGGTGCAATGCAGAGATTTCGACGCTGCCCGTTGCGACGCTTACATTCACGCCGCTGTTCAGCAACTGGACTTCGAATGCCGTGCCGACGTCGCGTACCTGTCCTCTGCCGGCGGCGACGGTGAACGGACGCTTTTCGTCGTGCACAACTTCGAAATAGGCTTCTCCGCGCACAAGGCGCACATCGCGCCGCTCGCGCGAGATTCTCACATCGATCCGGCTATTGGTGTTAAGAACGACAGTCGATCCGTCCGGCAGCACGGCGTTCTGCTGCGCGCCAACGGCAGTTTCATACGATTGAACAACAGCCGGTGGCTCTTGCAGCCCGCGAAAGAAGATGGCCGCCATCAATACGGCGGCAATGCTCCCGCCCGCCGCGTAGGTGAACCAGCGCCGCGATATCAAGGTCGCGACCGGCCGCCGTTCCTGCGCAGAGGATTTCCGCCCCGCCTCAAGAGCAGCCGCCAATTGCTTCATGTTGGAAAACTCGGCCAGAAGCCGTCCGCACTCCCCGACCGCATGCCGGTGTGCCGCGCTTCGGTTCAGCCAGCTCTGGAATTTCGCGTATTCTTCGGCCGAAACATCACCACCATCAAAGCGTGCCACCCAAGCGGCAGCCTCGGCTTCGATGACAGCCATATCGGGAAACTTGGCGATTTTCGGCCCGTCGTTCATTTACGCATTCGATCCAGACATCGTGGTTTCAGTTCTCGTTCACCGAGACGAAGGGGGTTGAAACCCCTCCATTTGCGCCTGACACCTCCGTATCAGACGGACTGCCGGTGGCGCGCAAATGCGCTTTGCATCGTAACAATCCGATAGCAATGTGGTTTTCGACCGTCCTCACCGAGATGTTGAGCCGCGCGGCGATCTCCTTGTGGGACAGCCCCTGCATCGTACGGAGGAGAAACACCTTCGAACACTGAGGCGGCAAACTGGCAATTGCGCGCGCAAGTTGCCGTATTCGCTCATGGCTGTCCACTTGGTCGTCAACTGCCACTTGGCTTTCATCTACTAAGACGTCCTCGTCACCAAAATCCCCCAGTGGCTCGACTGCGGCATTCGCTCGCCGGGCCAGCTCATTCAGGGCCAAGTTCCTGGCGACAGTGAACAAAAACGCTTTCGGCGCATTGATTGCGTGATCGGATTCGGCCGCATATGCCCGCACAAAGCATTCTTGTGCGAGATCGTCGATATCATCACGCGACTTCGTGAATCGCCTCAAGAACCGCTTAAGCGCCGCTTCGTTCTCGAGGTAGACCTCCAAGATCGTCGACATCTTTGACGGCCTTCGACTATTCGCGAACGATGGTACCGCAATGATCCAACGAAACAACAACGAAATAGACGCATCGAAGTATCAACATCATTGCTCGGGTAAGCAGGCCGCCCAATATTGCTATGCGTCCGGTACGACATACGTCTTCGGTGTCCACGGCACGTTTTGAACGGCACGCAGATTTGGGATTTGCATCCGCTTCTGCCGGAAGCGAATGATTTCGTCGCGTCAAACGCTCACGCCGTGATGAAGCCGTGGCCCTTTATCCACGCCAGGAAAAGGTCAGGCCATGACGCACATGTTGACCCGGCGGCGCGGCTTATACCGAAGCCATGGCCGCCGCCCTCGAAGATGTGCAGTTCGGACTTGACCTTCGCCGCTTGCAGGCTCCGGTACATGGCAAAGCCATTCTCGAACGGCGGCACCACGGGGTCGTCTGCGGCCATCGCAATGAAGCAGGGCGGCGTATTCTCAGTCACCAGCTTGTCCAGGGAGCGGGTGTTGCACTGCGCGGGAGATGGATCGGAACCAACACGCCCCGCACACGCGCCGGGAATGCTCATGGCGGTGGCGGCATACATCAGGCCGGCAAAGGTAGGCCGCGGATCGATCGTGTCGGCCTTGTCGACCGGTTCATAGACCTTGGCGTCGTAACGGGTCGCGAGCGACGCCGCGAGATGTCCGCCTGCGGAGAAACCAAGGATCCCGAGCTTTGCCGGATTGATGGCGAATTTCTCCGCCCCCGCCCGGATGAGCCGCACGGCGCGTTGGGCGTCCTGTAAGGGCACATCCTGTCCGTTTGCCCAACCTTCATGCGGTAGACGATAGCGCAACATGAACGCCGTGACGCCACAGGCGTTCAGCCAACGTGCAGTTTCGATTCCTTCGCGGTCGATCACGATACGGAAATAGCCGCCGCCAGGCGCGATCAGCACGGCGGTGCCGTTTGGATGCGCCGGACGGAAAACCGTGAACAGCGGCGTGCCGATGTTGAAAACATAGCGATCGGCGGGCCGCAAGGCGTCCGGGCTATGGTCGACGATCTGCGTCGTGAGATGCACATTCTGGCCGCCGGGCGGGACTCCCGGCCATAGATTCACGGTTTCGGTCGGATCGGTGGATAGCGTTCCGGCGGCGCTCATTTGTTCCGCCTCAGACTTCGAAGCGAGACCAAGAACTGCCGCGCTCAATCCAAGCCCGAGAACTGCTCGTCTATCCATTCCTTTTCTCCTTACCTTGAACGGTCATAGTGACCCGCGTGAAAATTTCCCGCCGCATTTGCTTTTCGGCAGTCCGCGGTCCCGAACTGCCGATCAATGCGCGGTGAAACGTTGGCGTTTCCGAAATTCCTCATCCGACCTGTGTTGCATCCTCTTGCGGCTCTCATATGACGAGACTGGTGATGCTTGAAGGCGGCAGATGAACGGCAACCATGCCGGCCTCGGCCTGGAGATTTTCAAAATAGAAGAGCCCCCCGGGGACGGAGCAAACAACGAGATCAAGCCGAGCACGCATGCAGACCTCACGAGAATGCCACCACGGCCCGAGAAAAGGGGCGGCACTCGTTTCACCGCCTGCCGCCCAAATCCGCTAAAGGGGAGGAAAACCCAATTAGCGTTTCGTCGTTTTCGCTTTCCGCATAGCCCGGCACCGACGCCTTGGGTACAAAGCCCCCTGGACTGCCGGCCAGTCCGACAGGGCGCGCAGCCAAAGACCGGTTATGCCGGAACATCACCCGCTGATTGCAAAGCCGCGCTGTCGAACCGCTCCCTTCAAAATCTTTTTGGAGCACGGGCGGCGGTCGTCGCCTTTGCCGTCGCCTGCCCTTTAGATGATGAGACCGCCGCGCGAGCACTTCTACCTAAAGGCCTCCGGCGAAAGTTCGTGCGCGTCCTGCATCATTGCCGCCAGCTTACGAGCACGGGCGGCTCAACCACCGCGCGCGAAGGCCGCGATCGAGGAATCGGGGGCAGAGAAATCCGGTTTTCCATGTTGCTTCGGCCAGAGTGATCAACCCCAAAACGAGCCCACGGACCTGGCCCGTGGACCGCCATTTCTGGGGCGATCTCACCTGCAAAAATCCCACAGCCGTCATGGCGGCGGGCCCACCTGAATCGTCAAACAATTGAGATTGTTGGGATAAAGGTGGTGGGCGGTACAGGGATCGAACCTGTGACCCCTACCATGTCAAGGTAGTGCTCTCCCGCTGAGCTAACCGCCCGCCAGACGGGGCTGGGTGTATAGCCTCCGCCCGGCGGGCAACGCAAGTCAGCCGGCGTTTTTCAGGCTGAACTTTACCGCGACATCAACGGCACTCGCCGCCGCCCCGCCACCCCGGACCGCCGGCTGGTAGCGCCAGTGGCTGACCACCCAGGCCTGGGCCGCCCGGTCGAGGCTCTCGAAGCCGCTGGTGCGGACCACGCGGGCGTCAACGACGCGGCCATCCGGCCCGATTGTGAGCCGGAGCAACACGGTTCCTTCATTGCCCAGCCGGACGTCCATGGCCGGATAGGGCGGGATGGTATGGGTGGCCGCGAGGCTGAGCGGCCCATGGTCGGCCGGACCGCTGGTCGGCGGCGGCGTCGGCCGGCTATCGAGGGTGAGCCCGGTGTCGCGTGCCCCGGCGTCGATCGGCGGCAGGTCGGGCTGGGGCACGAAGACCCGGTCCGGCTGTTGCTGCTGCGGTTCCGCCGGCGGCGGGGTTCGCGGTTTGGTTTGGTCTTTGGGAAAAAACGTCTCGATTGGTTTCACGAAGTCCTGGATGCCTTTGATGTTGAGCCCATCTACCAGAGCCCAAACCATGGCAATCTGAAGCGTGGCGGCACAGACAAACCCGACCAGGCGCAACCGCGCGCGCCCCGTTACCGCAACTGCTTTTGCTGGTGTGTATTGCATGCTTGCCTCCCCCAATCATGAAGCGCCACAAGGGCCTTCAGACGGTCCTGACGGGAGTCTCGCAAAAGGCGAGTTTCTCTCGCCGGAACGGTAAAAGGCTGAGCGCGCTCCGCGGCCGGATTGGGGAGTGATTGCGGCGGGTTCGCGTCAAAGGCGAGCCCGTTTCGCGTCAGGCGCGATCGGATATTTCAAGTGCGATTCGGTGGGCGCGATTCGGTGGACGGCGGTCAGGCCGCCATCATGCGTTCCACTTCCGCCACGATCTCGCGCAGATGGAAGGGCTTCGACAGAACCTTGGCCTGTTTGGGCGCGTTGGACGCCGGGTGCAGCGCCACGGCGGCAAAGCCGGTGATGAACATGATCTTCATCGCCGCATTCTTCTCGGCGGCGCGCTTGGCCAGCTCGATGCCGTCCATGCCGGGCATCACGATGTCGGTGAGGAGCAGATCGAAGGGGTTTTCCCTGAGCTTCGACCAAGCTTCCTGGCCGTCACCATAATCGATGACGTCGTGACCGGCGCGCGTCAGCGCCAGCGCCAAAAACTTGCGCAGCGACTCATCATCTTCGACCAACAGGATGTGCGCCATACGCCGCCTCGCCCGAGCCGTTTGTTTTGTTGCGCTTCTTGTCCGAAACCGGGTCCCCACTTTTCGGGAAGCGCTCTCAACTAAACTCTATAATCGCATTTCCGTAAATGCCGGTTAATGCCGCCCCGAGCAAGCATTTCCCCGTATCGGCCTTAACCGGCCCAAGCAGGCATTACCCCCTACAGCGCTTGATTGCCACACCATGTTGGTGGTCCACTTGGCTGGTGAACACGCTCGACAAACCTGCCGATCCGGTTGCTGATCCGATTCTGGCCCAGTTGGAAGCGGGCCCTGCACGCCTTGTCCGGCCGGCGGTGCAGCGATTGCCGTTCGTGTTCGCCTCGCCTCATTCGGGCCGGATTTATCCGCCGGGGTTCGTCGCCGCCAGCGCCCTGTCGCCGCAAGGCTTGCGCCGTTCCGAGGACGCTTATGTTGATGAACTGTTCGAGGCAGTGCCTGCGCTTGGCTGCCCGCTGATCGCCGCCGAATTTCCGCGTGCCTATGTCGATGCCAACCGAGCCGCCAGTGAACTCGATACCGACATGTTCGATGCGCCGCTGCCCCTTGCGGTCGATGTGCCGGGGCCACGGGTTCAGGCCGGCCTCGGTGTCATCCCGCGGGTGGTGCGCGACGGCGTTGGTATCTATCGCGGCAAACTTGCCGCAGGCGAAGCCGTACAGCGGCTGACACAGCTCTACCGGCCCTATCACTTGGCGCTGGCAGATCTGGTGGAAGAGACCTTGGCACGTTTCGGCTGCGCCGTGGTGATCGATTGCCACTCGATGCCGTCGTTCCCGGCCGTGCCCGAGATGGTGTTCGGCGATTGCCACGGCACCTCGGTGAACCCAGCGCTGATCCGCCATGTCGAGCGCGCGTTTGCCGGTGCCGGGTTCGCCACGGCCCGCAACGCGCCCTATGCCGGAGGCTACACCACGCACCTTTATGCCCGGCGCGAGTCCGGCGTGCATGCCTTGCAGATCGAGATCAATCGCGCCCTCTATCTCGACGAGGAGCAGATTGAGAAATCGGCGGGCTTTGCCGGCATCAAGGGCCGGATCACCGTCGCCTTGCGCCAAATCCTCTGCTTCGACATTTCGCAGTTACGCCCGCGCCGATCCCTGGCCGCGGAATAAGCCTCAGTAAGAGGTTTCCTGGCCGAACACGATCACGGCGGCGCACCCACCCCGGAATTGCACGTCGATCCATTGATCGGTCGTCCATTCGCCGCCCCGGCCTTTGCCGCTCCGGTCAAAGAGCCAACTCGCCCGGTCCGCCGCCCGACCACCCGGTGGTCCGAGTCGTTTCACGAAGGCCGCCTCGGCAGCACCGAGACCAAGGCCGGTATCGCTCGCTACTGTCGACGTCGTCTGCAGCAGCGGACAGAGCGCGCCCTTTTCGCCGGCTTCGGCACGGTGTTCGATGTCGGTGACGGCATGATCCGGCCCGCCCATTTCGCCGTTGGAAAAGATGCCGAGGGCACTGCCGTCAGCGAGGCGATAACACAGCCAATAATAGGACCCAGCCGCATCGCCTTGATGTTGGACCTCGCCCGCTCCGAGCTTGGCGCGCACTTCGGCGAGAGTCGTCTTCTCGAAAATGATCAACACACTGCCGAGTGATACCGACTGGAACATCGGCTGCTTGACCTCGACCGGTTTGGCCGGCACCGAAGGATCGGACCACGGCAGCAGATCATCGCTGCCCCAAATTCCAGCATGTGCAATTACTGAGCACAGCATAGCCGCTGCAATGAAATATATGCCCCGCATCGCGCCCTCCCGCACGTCCGTCATTATAGGCGTGACCGCATCGATCGGTATCGACAGCGCTGTCTAATGTCTGGAAAGAAAAAAGGCCGCTCCCGGAGGAGCGGCCAAGTTCAGGGAGGAAACGCCCAGGAAGGGCCGCGGTAGAAACTACCGCGTTGCAACAATATGCCAGCATAGCCGGTTGACTGCAAGTCCCTTTTATGGGGGCCGTTGATTGAAGCTATGAAGCTGAAGCCTTTGTAACGTCACAAGAAATACACATTTGCCCAAGTCTTGAGCATTGTACGCCGCACCGTTGTGCACCGCGTCAATTGCGAGTCGGAATTATACGGACTGGAATTAACCACCACAGAGTCACAACACTGTTGCGCATCTGCAAGAAAATTTTCGCGTACGGGGGGTACCCAGAACGAAGCGAACGATTCGCAGGGAATCAGACTCATGGCTGTGCGAGATTGGAGTGTCTTGGCGTTCTTGCGGTTACCCCAGGCTCCCCGGAGCCACTCGCCGGGGCCCGCCGCCGGGTCGGTGGCGCGGCAACACCGCACGATTTTCATCTCCGACGTCCATTTGGGAACCCGCGGTTGCAAGGCGGAACTGCTGGCCGACTTCCTGGCCTGCAACACCTGCGAGACTCTCTACCTCGTTGGCGACATCATCGACGGCTGGGCGCTCCAGCGGCGCTGGTTCTGGAGCCCGGAACAGACCCGCGTCGTCCAAGAGCTCCTCAAGAAAGCCGATCAGGGCACCCGCGTCATCTACATTCCCGGCAATCATGATGAGTTCCTGCGGCGCTATTGCACCCGCGCGATGGCCGGCATCGAGGTCGTCTCCGAGGCAATCCATGTGACCGCCGACGGCAAGCGGCTATGGGTGCTGCATGGCGACGTGTTCGATTCGGTGATCAGTTACGCCAAATGGCTCGCCCATATCGGTGACCGCGCCTATTCCGTCGCCCTGGCGCTAAACGACCGGCTACACGCCCTGCGCCGCTGGCTCGGCCTGCCCTATTGGTCGATCTCGGCCTATCTCAAAGGCGTGGTGAAGAACGCTGTCGAATACGTTTCCCGCTACGAGGAGATCGTCGCGCGGGCCGCCGCCGCCAAAGGGGTGGATGGCGTCTGTTGCGGCCATATCCATCATGCCGAAATCCGAAAGATTGGCCCCATTCTGTATCTCAACGACGGAGACTGGGTTGAAAGCTGCACAGCCGTTGTCGAAGATGCGCGCGGACATCTGGAGATTCTGCGCTGGGCAACATCCACTCCTGCAGACAATCCTGCCGGCGCCATCGCGGGCGCCGAAGGTGAAGCTGCGCTTATACCCGCGTAGACGCCGGGAACGGCGGCCGATGCCGGCAGGCATTGGTCTGGCCGACTGGACGGCTGTCGGTCAGGAGCCGCAGCTGCTGAAGGTGATGATTGTCACCGATGCCTGGTCGCCCCAAGTCAACGGCGTCGTGCGCACGCTGGAGATGCTGGGCCAGGAACTTCGCGCCCTTGGCCACGAAGTGCGCTATGTCACGCCGGAAGGACGCACCACCGTTCCTTTGCCGACCTATTCAGAAATCCGCCTATCGCTGTTCGCTCAGCGTACCCTGGAAGAGGAAATCCGCGAGTTCGCACCCGACGCGATCCATATCGCCACCGAAGGCACGCTCGGCATCGGTGCGCGCAAGATCTGCCTGCAGTACGACATCCCGTTCACGACCTCGTTCCACACCCGCTTCCCGGAATACGTGGCGGCGCGGTTCCCCTTCATCCGGGAAGAGGCGGTCTACCGCTTCCTGCGCTGGTTCCACGGACCGGCCACTGCCATGATGGTGGCGACCCCGGCGCTGAAGCGAGAGCTCGAAAGCCACGGCTTCAAAAACCTGAAGATCTGGTCGCGCGGCGTCGACACCGACCTGTTCCGGCCGCTGCCGGGCCACCACCTGCCCTATCCCGGACCGGTGTGGCTTTATGTCGGGCGCATCGCGGTCGAGAAAAACATCGAGGCATTCCTCAAGCTCGACCTGCCCGGCACCAAGGTCGTGGTCGGCGACGGGCCGGCGCGGCCGAGCCTCACCCGCACCTATCCACAGGTGAAGTTCCTCGGCCCTCGTACCGGCGAGGCGCTGGTGGAAGCCTATGCCGGCAGCGACGTGTTCGTGTTCCCCTCGAAAACCGACACCTTTGGTCTGGTCGTGTTGGAGGCGCTCGCCTGCGGCACGCCGGTCGCGGCCTATCCGGTCCAGGGGCCGATCGACGTGATCGGCGATGCGCCGGTCGGGGTTCTGAACGAAGACCTCGCCACCGCCTGCCGCGAAGCGCTGAAAATTAGCCGCGATGCCGCCCGGGCCTTCGCCGTCGGGCACAACTGGCACTCCTGTACCGGGCAGTTCCTGTCGAACATCGCCATCGACCACGAACCCTGACTCTTACGTGGCGGCAAAATGCGCTAGAACGGGTGCTGGTTGCTTCGGCGCGGACATTTCATGCGGTCAGGTGTTACTTTTTCCAAGGCTGAGCGCCTCGCGCCAGCCGAAAAGGCGTTTCTGGGGGTCTCGCTCCTGATCTGGACGGCCTATACGGTCTGGCTGGGCAAGGACACATCCTGGGATTTTCGTAACTACCACTGGTACATACCTTATGCCCTGCTCAACGGCCGTTTGAATCTCGACATCGCGGTGGCCCACCAGGGCAGCTACTACAATCCCTTGTCGGACGTGCCGTTCTACCTGCTCGCCCGCTACACGACATCGTGGTTTGCGATTGCGGTCTTGGGGCTGATCCAGGCGCTCAACATCGTACCGATGTATTTGATGGCACGCTCGTGCCTCAAAATCGCCGAGCGGGAATTGGCCGCCGCCGCGCTGTCATTCTTCGGCATGACCGGCGGCATGATGCTGACGCTCTACGGCACCCACTATTACGACAACACCCTCAGCATCTTCACCCTCACGGCTCTGGCCATCATCGTGCTCCGGCGCCAGGAGATGGCGGAAGGTAAACTGCTGGCGGTCGCCAAATGGTGCGGGCTGGCGGGTTTGCTCACCGGATTTGCCGCCGGTCTCAAGCTGCCGATGGCCCCGTATACGATGGGATTTGCCGCCGCCCTGATCGCCGTCGGCGGCTCGCGCAAGCATCTCGTGACGCGGCTGGCGGCCGGCGGGCTCGGCGGCGTTGTCGGGTTCGCGGCGGGCGCGGGCTATTGGATGTGGCGGATGCAGGAACTGACCGGCAATCCGCTGTTCCCGTATTTCAACGACTATTTCAAATCACCCTTGGCGTTGGCCTCGCCTTATCGCGACATGCGCTTCCTGCAAGGCGGTTTCTGGAATGTCATCACATATCCGATCCGCTTTTCGATCGATTACCGCATCGCCGACGATATTCCTTATGGCGACATCCGCATCGGTATCGCTTATGTCGTTGTGATCGCGGGCCTGCTGGTGTGGTTCGTCGGCAAACGCTCGAAGGAGCCGCTGTTCGATCCGATCGCCACGCGTATCCTGTTCGCGTTTGTTGCTGGAACATACTATTTCTGGCTGAAACTGTTCGCCATCCACCGCTACATCCTGCAGCTCGAGATGCTGGCTCCGATCCTGATCGCCATGGGCGTCGGGCTGATCCCGGTGGGGCGCAAAACCCGTTTGGTGACGATCGGCGGCCTCTTGTTCTTCGCGCTGCT
>JAATGK010000450.1 GCA_015654715.1 Alphaproteobacteria bacterium | reverse complement strand
TGCGAAGACGGCATGGTGAAGCTCGCGGTTGCCGACACCGGCCCGGGGCTCGATCCCGACATCGCCGCGCATCTGTTCCAGCCCTTCCACACCACCAAAGAAGGCGGCATGGGCGTCGGCCTGTCGCTGTGCCGCAAGATCGTCGAAAGCCACGGCGGCCGGCTGTGGCACGAAGCCGGCAATCCGGGCGCGACGTTTGCGTTCACCGTGCCGGTGGCGGTCTCCAACTAAGACATCCACTCCAGCATCTGCCGATCGCGCCGTTGACCCAAGTCAAGGTTGTCGCGCGCCGTTGATGTGTTGTATTCGCCAAGGCGACACCGCGTTTGTGGCCAGCAGCACAAGGGACGGGCGGAGGCGAAATGGCAATTTCCGACATCCTTGTGCCCAAGCCGCGGTGCCCCTGGCAGGCGGTGCTATACGCCTTTCTGACCGACCGCTCGCCCGCCGGCGTGCTGAATCGCAGCTTGGCGATTCTGGCGCTGTTCACGATTGCGACCGCCTGGGTCAGCGACCTTTTTTTCTGGCCGGACGAGCACTGGCAGGTGGTCGAGTTTCTCGGCTTTAAGCTCGGCATCACGCCGGTGGCCGAGCTGCCTTGGGAATTTGCCTCCCGCGTCCGCGCCTGGATGCAGCCCTTTCTCTATTGGCTGATCGCCAAACCGCTGATTGCGGCCGGGCTTACCGACATGTTCCAGGTTATGTTCGTGCTGCGGCTGGCGACGGGCGCACTGTCTTTCGCCGCCATCGCCGCTTTTGCCCGGCTGTTCCAGAGCGATCTGACCCGGACCGACGAGAAGTTCGCCTTCGCCCGCATGCTGCCGTTCATGGGCTTTTTGCCGTACCTCGCGGTGCGCACGGCATCCGAAACCGCCGCCATGGCGTTCTTCACCTTGGGCTTGGTGGTCGCGGTCAAAGCGGTGCGCGCGGAGGCCTGGCGCAGCATGGCGGGCGCCGGTGCCTTGTGCGCGCTGGCGTTCGAAACCCGCTACCAATCGGCACTGCTGACCGGCGGCCTATTGCTGTGGCTGATCGCCGTCGCGCGCGCCCGCAAAGAGCTCATCGGCGCTTTCGTCGCCGGCGGTTTGGCCGTGGTGGCCGCCGCGCTGTTGATCGACCGCTGGGGCTATGGCGTCTGGACCTTTCCGGTCTGGAACTATTTCGACATCGTGTTGTGGCACGGACTGGCGGCCCGCGTTTCCGGCGCGCAGCCCTTCTATGCCTTCTTCTACCTGCTGCCCGCCAACATCTTTGCCCCGCTGGTGGCATTCAGCTTGATCGCGCTGATCGTGGCGTGCCTGCGCAATCCCACCCATTACGTCACCTGGCCGGTGGCGCTGTTCTTCCTGGCGCACTGTTTTCTGTTCGCCCACAAAGAGGAACGGTTCCTGTTTCCGCTCGCCATCCTGGCAACGGCGTTTCCGGTGCTGGCCTTTTCACCGGGGCCGGAGCGGGCTTTCGCCTTTTTCGGCAAGGCGTGGGGCTGGCGCAAATCTTTCCCGGCACGCTTCGTCGGCTGGAGCGCAGCGGCGGCGATGCTGTTCTGCGCCGTCTATCCGTTCGGCATCCGCCCGCATATGCCGCTGGCCAAGTACATTGCGCATCACTTTCCAAACGGTCTTGCGGTCTACACCTTCGAAGACGCGGTGTTCGCCGATTACCCGATCTATCGCCCACCGCATTACACTTCGGCGCGGCTGACCGGAACGCCCGCCTTGACGGCGCGGCTCGCCCGCGGGCCGGTCTATCTCCTGGCCGAGACACCGACGCTGGCACCCGGCCTGTTGCCGGCCGGCGTCAAGGCCGAGGTGCTTTATTCAGAATATCCCTTCGGCAGAGACCCGAAGCTGGCAGCCTCCGGAACGCGCTGGATCTGCACCTATGCCGATCTGCGCCGGCACAGCTTCGTGCATCCGCCACGGCTGGCCTGGATGACGCTGTACAAGCTGACGCGCGGCGGCGCCAACACGGCACAGCCCTCGCCCTGTCTGCCGAAGTGGAACGTGAGGCTGGATTTCTAGAGCGACGTTACCAGCCGCAGGCCGGTCTACTTGCCGCCGAGCTGCGCTTTGACCAAGGCGCCGGCTTTGCCGAAATCCATGGTGCCGGTGTAGCGCGTTTTCAGCGCCGCCATCACCTTGCCCATATCCTTGAGCGAGGCGGCGCCGGTTTCGGCGACGATGGCAGCGACGGCGGCTTTGGTCTCGGTCTCGTCGAGCTGCCGCGGCATGAATTCGTGCAGAATGGCGATCTCGGCGCGTTCGGCGGCGGCGAGTTCGGGACGGCCGCCTTTCTCATAAAGCGCAATCGAGTCTTCGCGGGATTTGATCAGCTTGCCGAACAACGCGAGAATTTCGTCGTCGGCAATGCCGTCACGGCTTTCTTCGGTGCGGTGGGCAATGTCTTTGTCTTTGATGTTCGCTTGAATCAGCCTGAGCGTGCCCAATCGCTTTTGTTCATGCGCCTTCATCGCTTCTTTGACGGCGGTGTTCAATTGATCGCGCAAACCCATTTCCGGTCTCCTTGGTTGGGCGTAATCTAGTCGCCGGGGCTTGGCATCACAACGATCATGCGCACGCCGATTGCCGCCGCTCTGGCCGGCATCCTTCTGTTCGCACAAGCGCTTGCGAGTGCGCCGACGCCGGAAGAGCGCTTCGACGCGGCACTCAAGGTGCTGAAAGCCAAGTGCGGCGAGTTTTGCGGTTTCGGCGATGATCCGGCTGAGACGAAGGCGTTCGATGCGCTGTGGGACACGACGCAGGATTGGACAGTGGCCTTCCTCAATGCCCACCCAGGTATCACGGCCGAGCGACTGAAAACCGAACTCTTGAACCGTCACCCGATGAATATCGACGCGGAAAGCATCGCGCCGGGCTGGGCGACTCTTCTGGCGCGCGATCTTTATGCCTTCTCCGCATATTGGGGCGAAACCGGCGACACGTTTCTGGTGGACAAGCGTGACGGGCGGTGGACCGTGGTATGGGACGTCCGCAAAGCCGACGCCGGAAAGTTTCCCGTTCTAGCGGCTTGGCGCGCCGGACGTCTTTGGGGCTCCGCCTTTCCAATCAAACCGGATGCGCAAGGCCGCGTGCGGTTCGGTCTCGGCGGCACCTACGCGCAGGTGATTGGTACCACTTTTAGCAGACAGTTCAGTTTCTGGCGCTGGGACGGCACCACAGCGGAACCGCTTCTGGCGCATACCTATCAGCAAACGATCGAAGACCAGCAGGCCAGTGTGCCCGATACGCCCCGCCGCGTCGTCGTCCGCGCCAAGGACGAATACAAGACCGTTTCGGCCTGCGGCAGTTGTGTCGGACGGCAGCTCGATTGGACCTTCCGCATTTTGCCCGACCGGATCGTGGACGAAGGAAAACGCTCGCTTGATCCCGAAGCGGACTTCATCGACGATCTCTATGCC
>JAATGK010000004.1 GCA_015654715.1 Alphaproteobacteria bacterium | reverse complement strand
GTCGCCGTCAGGAGCGTTGGCCTGATTACTTCGTTCGCTCCCGTATACTTCGCGACAGCGGTAACGATGTATTGGTTTAAACTCACTCCATCGCGTTCCGCGGCGTTGGCAGCATCTTCATGAAGAGACTTAGACATCCGCAGCACGAGTTTTCCGCTGTATTCAGGCTCTTCGACGGGCTCCGGAATCGGTTGTCTATTTGCGATAGCTGCAAGCAACCAACCTTCTGCCACTTCCTCAAGCATCGTATAGACTTCGGCTACCGTGTCTCCCATAGCTAAGCATCCGGGAAATTCGGAAATCATGGCGCTATACGAGCCATCTTCCTCGGGCACGACGACTCGGTGATATGGCCGCTTTAGGATTTCTGTCGGGCTGAGAGCCGATTTAGTGTCCGTGCCCATTGCCGCCTTCATTCTGATCCAGCCATGCATCCCATGCAGTTATGTCTTGCTCTAGTAATTTCAATGCACACGTCCGAACCGTCTTCGAAAGATCCTGTCTACCGTGATCGGGAATCGAGAGCGCACGTAAACCGGTGAACATCTCACTTTCCCAAGTGGGGTGTTTGCCGCGATTTACAGGCCTTCGCCCCAACTGCTTTGCAAGAGCTTGCATCTCGGAGGACTTCACCATCCGATGGCGCATACCCTCGGCCTCCAGCCGGATACTATCTAGCTTTTTCCGGTCCATGATACTATATGCGATACCATTAAACCTTAATGAATGGAAAACTGGCGCAAGCGCGAGTGGCTTATACCACATTCCCGCCATGGTTTAAGCGTCGCCCCGAAGCTAGGCTCGCCGTGGTCCTTGCACGAAGCGGGAAAATTCAAACTGAGACACTACCCGGCCATGACACTATTGTGAAGTGCCGACTAGGTGAAGCCGGTTAATTTTCAAGGTTTGGGACTATGCCGCGCGCGCATAGCAGTTCTTGTGTGCAGTGCAGCATTAGAAACGTTGTTATCTGGCCAAGGGGACCTATCTCTTGAGCGTGGTCGGGACGAGTACAGTCCATCGCGGACGGTGCCTCCTGGCCAGCTACCAAAGGAGAGGGTTATGTCCCTGAGTTTCAAGAAAATTGCCGGTGCTGGGTTGCTGACCTTGGCCGTCGTCGGTGGCACTGCCACCTATCTCAACGGTTCGTTGAAAACGGCGCCGAGCGCCACTGTCGCCATGGACGGCGTCACCAGCGAGCTTGGCCAGACGAGTGATCGTCATGCCGAAGTGATCGTTACCGAGGGGCAGGCGTCCTAAAAACCTGCCTCGCGGCCCGGCCGCCCCGGAAGGGCCGGAAAGCCGCTGGAATTGCCGAGCCATGCCGGGACCGCATGGCCCATAATTCGGCAAATTTCCGGAATACCATTGTGGCGCAAATGTGGCAGGCGTATTGTCTCCCCCTGAGGCTGGTTAACGAGCGGTCTTCATAAAGCCGCCGGCCAGCCCAGGATGGAGACAGCCATGGATGACTCTTATTCGTCGACCCTGAAGTCGATCGGCGCCATTGTTCTCACCCTCGCTCTGTTCCTCGGTGTCGGCTACTACGTCTACGAATCCTTGTTCGTACCCCCCGGCCCGGCACAGAACGAAGATGTTGTGGCGACCGCGCCGGCCGCGCAACCGGCGACCACCGACCAGAAGAACCCGTCATAGCGTAGCGTCCTGTCAGGTCGCGCGGCTTGCTTGCGACGTCCTCGCGCCTAATGTTGTGGCCGCACGGATGGTTGATTTGTGCGGCCACCACGTCCTTCGTGGTGCGATGCAGCGAAACGCCTCGGCGCGTCGTGCGTTTCAGGAATAACACCGGGTCGTAAATTGCGGTGACGCGTGAATAAGCTCCCGCGCACCGGTTCTCTCGCGCACGAATCCCTTCCTGCTTGCGTCGCTTCGAGGTGCAAGCGGCGAAATTTTCGGGCGCCCGTCACCCATTCGACACGCGCCTTCCCTTTGGGCAAGCTGGCAGCGCAGCGCCCATTTGATCGGCAATACAAGCACTAAAGTCTGTCGCATTCCGCGCGAGCCTTGTCACATCGACTGCTGCGGAAACGATCATTCGCCTTTGCCGCCGTCACCAACACGTGCGCAACACCGACAAATAAACTTTATGGAGCGCTTGCGAGCCCGCCGGGATCGCGCAAAGCTTCTGGTCATGAGCAACCTGGCGCTACAGATCAGATTGGCACGGCTTGATGATGCCGCCGATGTGGGGCAGGTCTATATCGACTCCTGGCACGACACCTATCCCGGCGTCTTACCGACCGCGTTGTTGCGCGCCATGACTCCGCGCGGACAAACCGCGCGCTGGGAGGCGGCGATCCGCAACCAAGGCCGCGAGACGGTGCTGGTGGCCGACAGCCGTCACGGCATCATCGGTATGGCGAGCCTGGGCGCCGCGCGCGACCGCGAACTCGGTATCGACGGCGAAGTTTATACGCTCTATGTCGATCCGGCTTATTTTGGCATGGGCGTGGGGCGGGCGCTGCTCAAAGGCGCCTTCGCGACACTGCGTCAGAACGGAATGTCGGGTTGCGTGATCTGGGCGCACGCAAAAAACCACGCGCGCTTTTTCTATGAAGCCATGGGCGGACGACTGATCGCCGAACGTACCGCCACCCTGATGGGCGAGCCCTGCCCGGAAATGGCCTTCGGCTGGCGCGTTCTGGCCCTCGCCGAGCGGACCGCCGCGCGGTCTTGAAAACACGGCTTTGAAAAAGGAAAGCGGCGCCCTTTAAAAAGGGACGCCGCTTTGTCCTTGTCGCGTTCAAATTTAGACCGCGATTACGACGGATTGAATTTCACCGGAACCTTGATCGACCCGGTACGAGTGCCGATCGGAAGCACTTCGGCAACGCACATCGCGGCCTTATCAAAGCCGTTGGCGGGAGCCGGCGCTTCGAGCACCTTGCAATCGCTCAGTTTGCCGTCCGCAGCCGTGCATTCGAGCATGACTGTGGCAGCCAATTTCGGATTGGCAAATTTCGCGGCGCAGGCCGTGAACTGCTCGCTGAGGCCCGCAGCCGACGCAGCCGACGTGAACGCCATGACCACGGCCGCAGCGGTCAAAACTGTCTTGATCTTCTTCACTGTAACACCCCTTGATTGGTCTTCTACCCAGAATTGTTACCGGTATCAGCACTCGGTACATGAGGAAGTAGACCAGCTGTCGTTAACGGCAACTTGCCCAATCTGGGTTCAATCGTGGCGCTTATGCCGGTGGCTAACAAAAGGAAAACGGAATTGCTCGCATTTGCTCGACCCGCCCGTTATGCGGGTTTTCGGGGTCAATCCGGGCCGCGAAAGTCACGCGGGCGCACAAAATTCTGCAACTCGCCCTCACCGCGTTCGACCGCGCTCCAAACGTCGACGTCGAATTCGAACACCGCCACGGCCGCGGTGGGATATTCGCTTTGCAGCAACTGATGCAGCTTGCGCGCCTTGGTGTCTCCCGGCGGCCGCGCCAGTTTCTTGGCACATTCCTCAAGGCCCGGATTGTGGCCGACGATCATCAAGGTCTCGGCTCGCTCGCGCACCTGACGCACCAGATTTACGATGGTCAGCCAGCGGGCGAGATAAAGCTCAGGCAACAGACGCGTGACCGGCGCCGCGCCTAATTGCGGCACCACGAGATCGAGCGTTTGACGCGTGCGCAAAGCGGTGGAGCACAACACCAGCTCCGGCACGCAATTTTCTTCTTTGAGGAACTGGCCGATGCGGATGGCATCGGAACGACCGCGGTCAGCCAAGCGCCGGTCGCGATCCTCCAAATCCGGCGCCGCCGGAATGGCTTTGGCATGACGCAAAAGAACCAGTCGCTTCACGATGTCTGATACCGAGCGCGGGCGCCGCGTTCGAGCGCAGCAGCTACCAATTTATCCAATCCCAATGCGTGGCGGAGCGTTTCGATCACTCGGATCTCTTCCAGCACGATGCGGTGGTCGGTCAGTGCCAGTTCCAGCGCCAGCCAATAGGCGGTTTCGCGCAAGGGCTCCGACAGTGCGTCGACAACCAGCCCGAGAACGGCCGAAAGACCTTCCTCTTCCTGCAAAATGGCGCAGCAGTCTTCCACCGTAGCGCCCAGCCGGTCGGGATCGAACCCCCGGAAAGCCGGCAGCCGGCGTGTCAGATCACCAATCGCGGACAACTCGCGTTCGTGCATCGCACCGTCGGCGGCGGAGACAATCACCATGACATATACAAGCGCAGCGTGAGGACTGATGGTTTTCATGTCTGGAATCGCGTCCAAATTCGAATGCAGTGTTTAGGGGAACTTGACCCACCCCGGCAAGCGCGCAACAACGTCGCCATTATGACGACCCAAAAGAACCCGGAAAACTGGCGTCCGCGGACCCTTGGCGTGCGCGGCGGACAGATTCGTACCGACTTCCAGGAAACCGCTGAACCGCTGTTTTTGACCTCCGGCTACGCTTACGACTCACCGGAAGAGCCCGAAGCCCGCTTCAAGGGCGAGGCCGACGGCTATACCTATACCCGCTACGGCAATCCCACGGTATCGATGTTCGAGGCCCGCATGGCCGCCCTGGAAGGCGCCCCTTGCGCCCGCGCCACGGCCAGCGGCATGGCAGCGATCTCGGCCGTGTTCCTGGCGTCGCTCAAAACCGGTGGCCATGTGGTCGCTGCCCGCGCCATGTTCGGCGCCTGCCGCTTTGTGGTGGAAAACATCTTAGCGCGCTTCGGCATCACCTCCACCATCGTCGACGGCACCGATCTTGACGCTTGGCAAAAGGCGATCACGCCGGCAACCAAACTGCTGTTCCTGGAAACGCCCGCCAATCCGACACTCGACATCGCCGACATCCGCGCCATCGCCGACATCGCCAGCGAGAGCGGCGCGCGGCTGATGGTCGACAACGCCTTTGCCAGCCCCGCCTTGCAGCGGCCGATGCAGTTCGGCGCCCACATCGTGGTGCATTCCTCGACCAAGTACATCGACGGCCAGGGCCGCGCGATGGGCGGTATGATTCTGTGCCAGCCCGATTTCCTCGCCGAACATCTGCAGACCTTTTTGCGCAATACCGGGCCAACCATCAGTCCGTTCAATGCCTGGGTGCATCTGAAGAGTCTGGAGACGCTCGACCTCAGGATGCGGGCGCATTGCGAGAATGCGACGGCGGTGGCAGAGTTTCTTAGTGCCCAGAAGGGCGTCATAAAGGTACTTTATCCTTTCCGCGACGACCATCCGCAGCACGAACTTGCCAAAGCGCAGATGGCCGGCGGCGGCGGCATCGTGACCTTCGAAATCGACGGCGGCAAAACCGAAGCCTTCGCCTTCGAGCGGGCGCTGAAGCTGATCGACATCTCGAACAATCTCGGTGACGCCAAGAGCCTGATCACCCATCCGGCAACGACCACGCATTCGAAGCTGTCGCCGGAGGCACGCGCCGAGCTCGGCGTGACCGACGGGCTGCTGCGCCTCGCGGTGGGCCTCGAAGACCCGGCCGATCTCTGCGACGATCTCGCCGAGGCCTTGTGGAGTATGCGGAAATAGCGTTACCCCGTTAACCTCCGTCAACAGAACGCTTGCCCTTTCGTGCGGCGGCTGGCTTAACTTACGGCCATGTACGAGCGCGTGACACGGGGGATCCGGGTAGCGGTCGAGTCGGCCTACCTGGATGACCAATCCGACCCCGAAGAGGGACAATACCTCTGGTCTTATACGGTAACGATCGAGAACAACGGGCCGGAAGCGGTCCAGTTGCTGTCGCGCTATTGGCACATCACCGATGCCGTCGGACATAGCCAGGAAGTGCGCGGACCGGGCGTGGTCGGCGCCCAACCGGTGATCGCCCCTGGAAAAAGCTTCCAATACACCAGCGGATGCCCGCTGGCGACGTCCTCGGGGCACATGGTCGGGCGCTATCAGATGAAGGCAGCCTCGGGCGAGGCATTCGAAGCGGAAATTCCGCCTTTCATCCTTGAAAGTCCGTACGAGCGCCGCCAAGTCCATTAATATGGTCAGCGTAAGGTTTCATTGGCGGCGGCCGTTCCGGCTTGCCGCATGAAAGGTGCCTCTATGGCTGAAATCCGCAACATCAACGTCGACCGCCCTACCCGCGAACAAGCTGAAGAGGCCATCCGCACCCTGCTGCGCTGGGCTGGCGACGACCCCAAACGTGAGGGTCTCCTCGATACGCCCAAGCGCGTGGTGAAAGCTTACGAGGATTGGTTCTCCGGTTACTCCGAAGACCCGGAAGAATTTCTCCGCCGCACCTTCGAAGAGGTGGAAGGCTACGACGACATGGTGGTGCTGAAAGACATCCGCTTCGAAAGCCATTGCGAGCACCACCTCGCGCCGATCATCGGCCGGGCCCATATCGGCTACATGCCCAACGCGCGCGTGGTGGGGATTTCCAAACTGGCACGGGTGGTCGATACCTTCGCACGCCGCTTACAGGTGCAGGAAACCATGAATGCGCAAATCGCCGATTGCATCCAGCGCGTGCTCGAGCCCAAAGGCGTGGCGGTGGTGACCGAAGCGACGCATCAATGCATGACGACGCGCGGCGGCCACAAGCCGGGCGTGACCATGGTGACGTCCACCGTCCACGGCGCCTTCCGTACCAATCCATCAACGCGCCGCGAATTCTTTCACGTCATCGGAAATCCGACGAGCCGGAATGAAGGATGAGATGCGGGTTGAATATTGACCTAAGATAGTATATACACAATTACATACTTCCCAGTGGGTTTCGGCCCACTGGCGCGCGGCGGCCGAAAGGCCGCCGTTGCACTTTTCGGGGGGACGATTGGACACGCACGTCTTCATCGACGGGTTCAATCTTTATTACGGCCTGCTCCGCGAGACACCGTTTCGCTGGCTCGACCTCGAGCGCTTCTGCGATCTGCTACTCCCTAAGAACACCGTCACGGCGATCTATTACTTCACGGCGCGAGTCGATGACCGCGACTACGACCCCGATCAGCCGGCGCGGCAGCAGGCCTATCTGCGAGCATTGCAAAGTCTGCCGCGTGTTCAAATCGAATTCGGGACGTTTCTCAGCAACGTCGTCAGACGTCCACAGATCGAAACGAATGCGGCCAATCCCAAACGCCACGTTGAAGCGCACGGACAGCCGGTGATGGTTCGCAATCCCGACGGGACACCGAAACTTGTCCATGTGCTGAAAACGGAGGAAAAAGGCTCCGATGTGAACCTCGCCGCCTTCCTTCTACGCGATGCCTTCCGCAAGGCCTGTAGCTGTGCGGTGGTCATCTCCAACGATTCCGACCTGCTTACATCGCGAAGGCCGAATGCGGTCTGACCATCGGCCTGGTGCCGCCACGCCGCCGAGGCAGCATCGAACTTAAGGCATTGGCCGATTTTGTCATCGAACCAAGGACCCACCACCTCGAACGGTCCCAATTCCCCGATGCCTTCGAGGATGATGCCGGTACCGTTCACAAGCCGGATTCCTGGTAAGACTGGGGCGCCTTAACTCGCGGTCGCCTTGCCGATCTCGTGCACGGTGCCGCAGAACTCGCATTTGGCGCGGATGATGCCGTCGGCGTCGGCGATGGCGGCGCGATCGGCTGCGGAATAGGACTGGAGCACGGCGGCAATACGCTCGCGGTCGCAATCGCAGCGGAAGGCGATTGGTTCGGCCGGCTGTACGCGCACCTCTTCCTGATTGAACAGGCGCCAGAGCAGCGTTTCCGCCGGCAGCAAGGTGTCGAGCAGTTCGAGGTCTTCCACCGTAGCGGCGAGCGTGGAGAGGCGCTCCCAATCATCGGCGGCGCGCGGTGCACCCGGGGTCGTTTGCAGCAGCAAGCCGCCAGCGCGCCACTGCGGCTCTTTCGAACCGGGCGTGAAGACCGGCGCTGCAGCCAAGCGGACCAAGGTCGGCAATTGCTCGGACTGCTCGAAATAGGTTTCCGCCGATGCCGCGATGCCCTTGGGCGACAGCTCGACGATGCCCTGATAGCTCTGGCCGCCGCGCACCGGTTCGATGGTGATGGCAAGCGAACCCGCACCCGCGAGGGCCGCAAACGAAGGCTTATCGCCGAGTTCCGCCGCCGCATCGAAACGGGCAAAGCCGCGCACGCCCTTCGGCTTGCCTGCGGAAGCGCCATAGTAATCGGCGGCGACGAGGTCAAGCGGACCATCGGATTTGGTCTGCACGGTGAGGCGGCCGTCGAGTTTCAGCGCGGTGCCGAGCAGGGTCGCCAGCGCTAGCACCTCGCCGCCGATGCGCGCCACCGGTTCAGGCAAGGCGTGAACGCCGAGGGCGTGCGCGGATGTTGCATCGAGCCGCACGAAACGGCCGCGGACACCGGCGTCCACCACATCGAACGGCAGGACGAAATCGCCTGCAGGGGCATGTTGATAGTTTTCCATGATCGCAGGGATATAGGGCTTCGATGACGAAATTCAATCGGCGGCAGGGGCGCCCAGGATTTCGGCCGCCGTGAAGATGCCGGCAAAGCGGTCGCCGAGGGCGGCGAGTTCGGCCTCGTGGATGGTGCGGGCCGGGACGACGCCGTTCGGACCGGGCAAGTCGCGGCTGGCACAGGCGTCAGCCACCACAGTTGACGCATAGGAAAAATCGAGGGCGTCGCGCACCGT
>JAATGK010000421.1 GCA_015654715.1 Alphaproteobacteria bacterium | reverse complement strand
GTATCGGCGCCGATGCGCGTGGCGCGGATGACGAGGGCGCCGTCCTTGTTGAGGGTGCCGCCGGTCACCGCATCGCCTTTGGCTTTGGCGACGGGCACGGCTTCGCCGCTCAGCATGGATTCATCGACGGCGCTTTCGCCTTCGATCACGTCGCCGTCGGTCGGGATCGCATCGCCGGGGCGCACCTCCAGCTCGTCGCCGATCTGAACCTCAGACAATGCTACGGTTTCGACGCCATGCGCGGTGCGGCGCTGGGCCGTTTTGGGCGCCAGATCGAGCAAGGCGCGGACCGCAGCGCCGGTGCGGGCGCGGGCTCTCAGCTCCAGCACCTGTCCCATCAACACCAGCGTGATGATCACCGCTGCGGCTTCGAAATAGACCGGCGGGCCCATGGCGGCGCCGTGATAGGCCGATGGCACCAGCGGCGGCGCGATCAGCACGACCAAGCTATAGAGATAAGCCACCGCCACGCCGAGCGCGATCAGGGTGAACATGTTGGCATGGCCGGTGACCGCGCCTTTGACGCCGCGGACGAAGAACGATCCGCCCGCCCACGCCACCACGGGCAGCGCCAGCACCGCTTCCACCACGGCGCGCAGCACCGGCGAAACCGGCAGCATCTCGCCGAACATGGCGAGCAAAACCACCGGCACGCTCAGCGCCAGCGCAGCCCAGAATTTCCGCAGCATGTCGCGATATTCGGAATCGTCTTGCGCCGCCGCCGGATCGGCCGGCTCCAGCGCCATGCCGCAGATCGGACAACTGCCGGGGCCGACTTGCCGTACCTCGGGATGCATCGGGCAGGTGTAGATGACGTCCTTTTTTCCCGCGCTTACCGTTGTTTTGCCGTGGCCGTGATCCGGCATCGTGGGCTCGGAATGGGAGTGCACGTATTTTTCCGGATCGGCCTCGAACTTGGCTTTGCAGCCGGCGCTGCAGAAATAATAGTCCGTACCGTGATGAACGACGTGGTTGCCCTTGGCCAAGGCGACCGCGATGACCGGTGTCATGCCGCAGACGGGATCTTTGGCGCGCGCCGGTTCCGCTGGCGCCGCCGGGGCAGGCTTGATGTACTTTTCCGGCTCGGCGTCGAATTTGGCTTTGCAGCCGCCGCAGCAGAAGACGTACCGCACGCCTTTGTAGACGGACGTATTGCCTTTGGCGATGGCGGCTTCGGGGTTGGGGGTCATGCCGCAAACCGGGTCGCGGACTTCGAGGGTTTCATTTTCCATAGCGGCTGAACAACTCCACGAGTTCGTCGAATTTCTCTTTCTGGTCACGGGCGTTGCCGGATTTGATCGCGTGCGCGACGCAATGATCGGCATGGCCCTTCAAAACTTCGGCCTCGACCCGGGTCAGCGCCGCTTTGATCGCCGCGATCTGGGTGAGGACGTCGATGCAATAACGCTCCTCCTCCACCATGCGGATGACGCCGCGCACCTGGCCTTCGATGCGGGCAAGGCGGCTGAGCAGTTTTGGTTCGGCTGTGGTCAACAGATACCCTCCAGGGGTATATACGGGGGAGGGGTATACTGCATCGGCGGGGCGCAGGCAAGGGCGCGCAGAGGTGCGGACATTCACCTTTCCTGTCATCCCCGGCCGAGCAGGCGCGCGTTAGCGCGTGTGCGAGGGGAAGGGGACCCAGGTGGTCCCGCATCTATGCCCTTGGCGGTTTGTTTCGCCTCTGATGTCGTCTGTGTGACGGGACCTGGGTCCGCTTCCCCTTCAGCCGCTGCGCGGCTTTCGGCCGGGGATGACGGCAGGAGAATAACATCCGTACGCGCCCGCAAAGTCCAATGCTTGATGCGAAAGGCCTATCCCAAGCGCTCACGCTTGGCCCGGCGCAACCGCCGCCGCAACGGGAGCACCTGACGGCGGCGGTCACGACGTAAAGTGTTCCGTCGTTTGAAATTACCGCCCCGCGGCGCCGGCGTCCTGCAGCTTTTTCAGCCACGCCTTGCGCGCGGTGTCGTCGATCGAATGGATCGAACCAATCAGCGTCCGCTTCACCGGCTTGATGGCGAGATATTTCCAGATGCCGGTTTCCAATCCGCGCACGCCATAGGCCCGGCTTTTGAGCAGATAGTCCCACTTGCTCACACCCATGGTGACGATGGTGTGGGCGGTCTTGCCTTTCAGTCGCTTCTTGGTGTTGTCGAAATTCTCGTGCACGAAGCCGTAGCGGAACACTTGCTCGAACAAGGCACGCAGCAGCGCCGGTTCGTCGTCGAGCCAGAGCGGGAACACCAGCACGACGTGCTCGGCCCAGACCAGCGCATCTTGCACGCGGAGCGCATCCGGCGCGACCTCGCCCTTGTCGGACTCGGCGGCGGATTTGATCAGCGGGAAATCCATGGCGCCAAGATCGAGGCGGCGGACCTCATGGCCGGAGCGGCGGGCGCCGGCGGCATAGGAGTCGAGCAGCGCCGCGCAATAACGCTCCGGCGACGGATCGGGGTGGCCGTTCAAAAGGAAGATGCGTTTCATG
>JAATGK010000465.1 GCA_015654715.1 Alphaproteobacteria bacterium | reverse complement strand
GCGCCGGATTGTGGATCCGGAGGTCGGTATGCCCATTGGGGGCATCCCAGGCGATCCGAAGCGGTGACGGGTGTCCGCCCCGAACCGTTCCGTGGCCCACCCGAAAGGACGGACATGGCTCTCTACGAGCATCTTCTGATCGCGCGCCAGGACATCAGCGCGCAACAGGTCGACGCCCTGGCGACCCACCTCAAAACCATCGTCGAAGGCGAAGGCGGCAAGGTCGAGAAGCAGGAATATTGGGGCCTTCGCGGCCTCGCCTACCGCATCAAGAAGAATCGCAAGGGGCATTATGTGCTCCTCAACATCAACGCCCCCGCCAAGGCCGTTATCGAGCTGGAACGTCAGCTCAAGATCAACGAAGACGTGCTGCGCTTCCTCACCGTCAAGGTGGATGCGTTCGAGCAGTCCTCGTCCAAGACGCGTCGTGACGATCGTGGCGACGGCAAGCCGGAAGGCGAAGCCGTGAAAGAGGAGACCGCACAATGAGCTTCGGCGGACATTCCGGTGGCGGTGATCGCCACGAACGCAGCGGCGGCGGCGACCGCGAGGGCGGTCATGGTGGAGCGGGCGGCCAGCGCCGTCCCTTCTTCCGCCGCAAGAAAACCTGCCCCTTCTCGGGCGCCGGTGCACCGAAAATCGATTACAAGGACGTGAAGCTGCTGCAGCGCTTCATCTCCGAACGCGGCAAGATCGTACCCAGCCGCATCACGGCGGTTTCCGCCAAGAAGCAGCGCATTTTGGCCAAGGCCATCAAGCGCGCCCGCTTCATGGCGCTGCTTCCCTACGTGATCGAGTAGGAGGGAAAACATGCAAGTCATCCTGCTCGAACGGGTCGAGAAACTCGGCCAAATGGGCGACGAAGTGAAAGTGAAGGACGGGTTCGCCCGCAACTTCCTGTTGCCCGAAAAGAAGGCCCTGCGCGCCACCAAGGCGAACCGGGAATTCTTCACGACGCAAAAGTCGCAGCTCGAAGCCAACAACCTCGAACGCAAGAAAGACGCCGAGGCCGTTGCCGGCAAGCTGAAAGGCCAGATCTTCGCGCTGCTGCGTCAGGCCGGCGATCGCGGCCAGCTCTATGGTTCGGTGTCGCCGCGCGATATCGCCGACGCCATCACCAAGGGCGGCTTCACCGTCAACCGCAACCAGGTGCCGCTCGACAAGCCGGTCAAGACCATCGGTCTGGTCCCGGTCACCGTCGTGCTGCATCCGGAAGTGCGCGTCACCGTCACGCTCAATGTCGCCCGCACCGAAGAAGAAGCCGAACGCCAGGCGCGCGGTGAGGACGTTCTCGCCGAGAAAACCGAGGTCGAAGAGGCCGTGGTCGCCGCCGAGGAACTCTTCGAAGAAGGCGCCGGCCTCAACGCCGATGAAGCCGAAGAAGAGACCGAAACGAAGGCCGAAGAGTAAGGCGTTCGCTTCTATCCAAAATTGGAAAAGGCCCAGGGAAACCTGGGCCTTTTTTTTCGTATAGGTTGTGCTTCAGGTTGGCATATGCTATAGGCATATGCCATGAACAGTCAGCGTTCTGTCCGCCTCTTCCGCAACGGCCGCAATCAGGCCGTCCGTATCCCCCGGGAGTTCGAGCTTCCAGGCGAGGAAGCCATCATGCGCAAGGAAGGCGACAAGCTGATCATCGAACCGGCAGAAAAAAAAACAAACCTGCTCGAATGGCTGGCGACACTTGAGCCGATCGAAGAGGATTTCCCGGAAATCCCGGATCCCCCGCCGGAGCCGGTCGATCTGTGACCCTTTACTTTCTCGACACGAATATCGTCTCGCATCTGCTGCGATACCCAACCGGGCCCGTCAACGACCGGATTAGAGAAGTTGGGTTGGACAACATCGCAGTCAGCATCATCGTTGTAGCCGAAATGCGGTTTGGCGCAGTCAAGCGTAAGTCAATCGTCCTCTCCCAGGCCATCGAAGATTTCGTCGCGCGTACGGTCGTCTTGCCATTCGAGCCTCCTGCGGATGAAGTCTATGCGAATATCCGCGTTGCGCTCGAAAACGCCGGTACGCCCATCGGCGCCAACGACTTGTTGATTGCCGCTCATGCCCTGGCGCTCGACGCCACGCTGGTCACCGATAATGTGCGCGAGTTCGCGCGCATCGAAGGCCTGAAACTCGAAAACTGGCGGCGCTGATCACGCCGCCATCTGCGTCGGTAGCGCCCCGATGCGGTTGATGTGTTTGGTGCCCCAGGCGCACAGCGGCTTGGTCGCTTCGGCGAGTTCCACCCCGAAACCCGACAGGCTGTATTCGACCCGCGGCGGCACTTGGCGATAGTCCTTGCGTGCCACGATGCCGTCGAGTTGCATTTCTTTCAGCTCCTGAATCAGCATCTTTTCGCTGATGCCGGCGACGGCGCGGCGCAAATCGCCGAAGCGGACCGGGCCGCCGTTCGCCAGCGTCCACAGGATCAGAAACTTCCATTTGCCGCCGATCACGGCCAGCGCCGCTTCCAGCCCGCAACTGTAGATCTTCTTGCGCTTGCCCATCGGGGACTCCCATACGAACCAAAAAGTTCGTGTCAGCCGGAAAAAAGTTTCTCACATACCAAAAGGTAAGTACTGGCACGGCAAACAAGTACCACCCACATGGAGTGTCACGCAACCGCAGCTCCAAGGGGAAGCATCATGTCAGGCAAACTCGACGGCAAAATCGCCGTCATCACCGGCGGCTCGACCGGCATCGGGCTGGCCACCGCGCAGAAATTCGTCGCCGAAGGGGCTTATGTCTTCATCTCCGGGCGGCGCCAGAGCGAGCTCGACAAGGCAGTCAAGCTGATCGGCAAGAACGTCACCGCGGTGCAGAGCGACGTCGCCAAGCTCGCCGACATCGACAAGCTCTACGAAACCGTGGCGCGCGAAAAGGGCAAGATCGACATCCTCGTGGCCAATGCCGGTATTGGCGATCAGGCATTGACGGCCGATGCCACGCCGGAGCATTTCGCCAAGGTCTTCGACGTTAACGTCCGCGGCGCCTTCTTCACGGTGCAGAAGGCATTGAAGCTCCTGAACGACGGCGGCGCCATCGTCGCGATTGCCTCGATCGTGCAGTACAAAGGTTTTCCCGGCGGCGCGGTCTATTCCGGAACCAAGGGCGCGGTGCGCGCCTTCGTGCGGACCTGGGCGGCCGAATTCAAGGATCGCGGCATTCGCGTCAATGCCGTCAGCCCGGGCCCGATCGAAACGCCGATGATCAACCGCTTGCTCGAATCCTCGCCGACCGGTGCCGAAACCGCCCGCCAGCAATTCACGGCCATGGTGCCGCTCGCCCGCTTGGGCCGCCCCGAAGACATTGCCGAGGCCGCGCTCTATCTCGCCTCGGATGCCTCCGCTTTCGTTACCGGCTTTGACCTGATTGTCGATGGCGGCATCACCCAGCTTTAAGGCGCGTCGGCGCCCCAAAAAGGAAAATTTCATGACGGGAAAATTGACAGGCAAAGTAGCGGTCGTCACCGGCGGCTCGACCGGCATCGGACTCGCCACCGCGCAGAAATTCGTCGCTGAAGGGGCTTATGTCTTCATCTCCGGGCGGCGCCAGAATGAGCTCGACAAAGCGGTCAAGCTGATCGGCACGAACGTCACCGCGGTGCAAGGCGATGTTGCCAAACTTGAAGACCTCGACCGGCTGTACGACACCGTCAAGCGCGAAAAGGGCCATCTCGACATCGTCGTCGCCAATGCCGGAATCGGCGAGCTGGTGCCGACTGCCGACGCCACACCCGAGCATTTCGACAAAACCTACAACGTCAATGTGCGCGGCCTGTTCTTCACCGTGCAGAAGGCCATCAATCTCTTGCGCAACGGCGGCGCCATCGTGCTGGTGGCATCCAACGCCCAATATGCCGGCATTCCCGGCTTTGCGGTTTATTCGTCGACCAAAGCGGCGGTACGATCCTTTGCGCGCACCTGGGCGGCGGAGTTCAAGGACCGCGGCATTCGCGTCAATACGCTGAGCCCCGGCCCGATCGACACACCGATTTTCGAGACGATCATTCCCGACCCCAAAGCCGCGGCGGCTGCCAAGCAGCAATTCGCCTCGCAAGTTCCGCTCGGCCGCATCGGTCGTCCGGAGGAGATGGCCAAGGCGATCTTGTTCTTGGCGTCCGATGACTCCAGCTACACCACCGGCACCGATCTCGTCGCCGATGGCGGCATGTCCCAGATTTGATTTTTCCGCGCGGAAGCAGCAGAGCCCCCCTCCTCCCCCTTCCGCGCCAAGCCCTCCGGAGCGATCCGGAGGGCTTTCTTTTTGCCCGCTCAGCCCCCCACCGCAACGCCGACGAGTTTGCCGAGCACAAAAGTGATACCGCCCGCGGCGTAGCCGAAGGCGAGGCTGCGCAGCGCCAGACGGAACATCGATCCGCCGGTGAACAAGGCGGTGGCGCTGCCGATCGCCATCAGCGCGATGCCGCTCACCGCCAAGCTGCCGAGCACCGCCTGAGTGCCGCTGTAGCCGAGAATAAACGGCAAGATCGGGAAGATTGCGCCCGCCGCGAAGAGGCCGAACGACGTCGCCGCCGCGGTCCACGGCGAACCGCCAAGTCCGTTCGGATCGATGCCGAGTTCTTCGCGCGCCAAAGTGTCGAGCGCCGAATCCTTGTTGGTGATGAGCTGGCTCGCCATGGTGCGGGCGGTCGCCTCCGACAGACCTTTGGACTGATAGATCAGCGCCAGTTCTTCCATTTCCTCTTCCGGCACTTCGGCGAGCTCTTCGGCCTCGGTCGCGATCTGGCGCTCGAAGCTTTCGCGCGCGGTGGCGACCGACAGCCATTCGCCCATCGCCATTGAGCAAGCCCCGGCGGCCAGCCCCGCCAACCCGGTCAGCAGCACGACATGGCTGTTGGCAAAGGCCCCGGCAACGCCCATCACCAGACTCATATTGGAGACCAGCCCGTCATTGGCGCCCAAGACCGCGGCGCGCAGCGCATTGCCGCCGAGCCCGCGATGGCGCCCTTCCAGCCGCGCCAGGGTACCGCCGGCGAGCGGGCCCTTCTGCCCGGCGAGTGCGTTGATGATGCGGGCGTGGCTGCGTTCGGCCTGCGGCAAGCCGCCGGCGATGGCTTCGCTCTGAGCGTCGTAGGCGCCGCTGTCGGTCTGCTCTTGCGCATTGATCGTCGGCAGCACCATGCCGGGTCCGAAGCGCCGCGCCATCCACGCGAGGATACGGCTGCGCAGCGACGGTTTCAGCGACGG
>JAATGK010000455.1 GCA_015654715.1 Alphaproteobacteria bacterium | reverse complement strand
TGGACCTTTGCTCCGACCATCGCGGTGGTGCGCGACGACCGCTGGGGCCGCAGTTATGAAGGCTTTAGCGAGGAACCCGGCCTTGTTGCCGAAAATGCGACGGCGATGTTGGAAGGCCTGCAAGGCAAGCCCGGCAGCGCCAATTTTCTGAAGCGCGGGCATGTGCTCGCCTCGATCAAGCATTTCCTCGGCGACGGCGGCACCGCCGAGGGCGTCAACGCCGGCAATTCGATCTATTCGGAAGCCGCGGTGCGCGATCTGTTCGGTGCGCCTTATATTGCCGCGATCAAGGCCGGTGCCAAGAACGTGATGGTGTCCTATTCCGGCTGGCGCGGCGGCAAGATGCACGGCCAGAAGGGTTTGGTAAGTGATGTCCTGGTTGGCCGCCTAGGTTTCGACGGCTTCGTCATCAGCGATTATCAGGGCATCGCCGACGTCGCCGGCTGCACGGTGTCGAACTGTCCGCAAAGCGTGAACGCTGGCATCGACATGATCATGACCGCCGCCGATTGGAAAACGCTTTACGGCAATCTCGTCAATCAGGCGAGTTCCGGCCAGATTCCGATGGCGCGCATCGACGAAGCAGTGAGCCGCATTCTCCGCGTCAAGATCGAATCCGGATTGATGAGCGCCGGCCGTCCGTCGGCACGTCCTTATGCCGGTCATTTCGAAACGCTGGGCTCGCCCGAGCATCGCGCCGTGGCGCGTCAGGCGGTGCGCGAGTCCCTGGTGCTGCTCAAGAACGATGGTGGATTGCTGCCGCTGTCGCCGCGCAGCCATGTGCTCGTCGCTGGCGACGGCGCCAATAACATGTCGAAGCAGACCGGCGGCTGGACCATCACCTGGCAGGGCACGCAGACGACGCGCGCCGATTTCCCCCACGCCACGACCATTTATGAAGGCATCAAGGCCAATGTTGAGGCTTCCGGCGGTACTGCGGACTATTCGGTCGACGGCGCCTTCCGTGAGCGTCCCGACGTTGCCGTGGTGGTGTTTGGCGAGGAGGCCTATGCTGAAGGCAAGGGTGACATCGCCACGCTCGACTACCAGCCGGGCAACAAGCGCGATCTCCACTTGATCCAGCGTTTGCAGTCGCAGGGTATTCCCGTGGTGGCGGTATTCCTGTCGGGCCGTCCGCTGTATGTTACGCCTGAGATCAACGCCGCCAACGCTTTCATCGCCGCTTGGCAACCGGGAACGGAAGGCGAGGGCGTCTCGGATCTGCTGTTCGCCAATGCCGATGGGTCGGTGGCGTATGATTTCCGCGGCAAGCTCAGCTTCTCGTGGCCGCGCGCGCCCGATCAGTACGCCAACAACATCGGCACCGAACCTTATTTCCCGCTGTTTCCGTTCGGCTACGGCCTTACCTACGGCGCACCGCAGAATATCGGCCCGCTGGCCTTGGCCGTTCCGGTGCGTGCGGTTTCGACGCCGATTCCGGTTGGTACCACCGCGGCTACCGATGATCGCACCGTGCTGTTCGAGGGCGGCGCGCCCACAGGCGGCTGGAGCGTGTTTGTCGGCGGCCAGCGCGTCGTCACCACCGCCGCGCAGCAAGGCCTCAAGGCTGCGCGTGGCAGTGAAGGACTGTCGGCTGAGTGGGCGACGCGTGTCCCGGTCAGTCTGACGATGTCGGGCGCACCAGCCAATTTCAACCGTGAGGCTGATCGCGGTTACGGCCTTGCCGTTACGATGCGCGTCGACAAGGCACCGGTGTCGAATGTCGTTCTGGCGATGGGCTGCGGTCCCTTGTGTGGCGGCAAGCTCGACGTCACCAGCACTTTGCGCAGCCTTGCCCAGCGCGGCGGCTTTGCCACGATCAATTTTCCGCTCGCCTGTTTGCGCAGTGCGGGCACCGATCTTTCCGACGTGCCGACCGGCTTCGCGCTGACTGCGACCAATGCCTTCGCGGTGTCGATTCAGGCCGTCAAGGTTTCGCGCGAGGGCGAGGCGCAGACCTGCGCCCAGGTGCCGCCGGTGGAGGCCGCTGCCGCCATGACCGGTCCAGGCCATCCGGCTACCGCCGAACGCGGATCTAGGAAGGAAAAGGCCGTTTCCGAGCGTGGTTCACGAAAGAAGAGGGCGGGGATAAGTCATGCGGCTGGTAAAAAAAGCTCTGTTCGTTCTGATCGCGGGTCTACTCGTAAGCGTCACCGCTGAGGCTCGCGACCACGCCGATGCCCTGCTGGGCTCGCCCAATGGTTTGGCGTTGACGCCGCCGATGGGTTGGAACAGCTGGAACAAGTTCGCCTGCAATGTGAACGAAAAGCTGGTGCGGGGTGCGGCCGATGCGATGGTGTCGTCGGGCATGCGCAATGCGGGTTACCGCTACATCGTGATCGACGACTGCTGGCAGGGCGAACGCGATCGCGCCGGCAACATCCAGGCCGATGCCAAGAAGTTTCCCTCCGGCATCAAGGCGCTTTCCGATTACGTGCATTCCAAAGGTCTCAAGTTCGGCATCTACTCGGACGCGGGCACCAAAACCTGCGGCGGCTTTCCCGGCAGTCGCGGCCACGAATTCCAGGATGCGCAACAATATGCGGCCTGGGGTGTCGATTATCTCAAATATGATTGGTGCAATACCGATACGCAGGATGCCCAGTCTTCCTATCTCACCATGAGCCAGGCGTTGCAGGCATCCGGCCGTCCGATCGTCTTTTCGATGTGCGAATGGGGTAATGCCAAGCCGTGGCTGTGGGCCAGGAATATCGGCAATTTGTGGCGCACCACCGGCGACATTTATGATGCGTGGGACGGTATGCATCCCAACGGCTACGCCATGGGCATGCTCCGGATCGTCGACATGCAAGCAGAACTCGCGCCTTACACCGGCCCCGGCCACTGGAACGATCCCGACATGCTGGAAGTCGGCAACGGCGGCATGACCGACAGCGAATACCGCGCCCATTTTAGTCTGTGGGCGATGTTCGCGGCGCCTCTGATCGCGGGCAACGATCTTGCCAATATGGGTGCGGCGACCAAGGCCATCCTGATGAACCAGGAGGTCATTGCAGTCGACCAGGACCCGCTCGGCGTTGCGGGGGCGCGCGTCTGGAAAGACGGTGAAGCAGAAGTCTGGAGCCGTCCTTTGAAGGGCGGCGGACGTGCCGTAATCCTGTTCAATCGCAGCAAAGAAGCCCGTACTATCCAGGTGAACTGGGAGCAGCTTAACTATCCGGCAGGATTGGCCGCCAAGGTGCGCGACCTGTGGCAGCATAAGGACCTCAGCCCCGCCAAGGGCCATGTCGGTGCAGTTGTCGGCGGTCACGCGGTCGTGATGCTTACAATCAAGCCCTGAACTGGCATCTCGCTTCAAGGTAGCGCAAGATTCCACAACGCGAAGGCGGCGTTGCGTGGTAAAGTCGCGCGCGTTGATAAGAACCGGAGTGCTGGAACGGCCGCATCTTAAGACAGAGTTTGGACATACGGGCCACGACAATTGCGTCCACCAGCACGGATGGGAGGGCGAGGATGCGTGCAGAAGCCGAAGCCAAAAGGCTGTCGCGCAGGCGTTTCGTTGGTTATGGGGCAGCCGGTGCCGCTCTCATGCAAATGGGAAGGGCACAGACGATTGCGCCGCCGCCTCCGGGCGTACCCTTAGACGAAGCCGCGCGCATTGTCGCTGCCAACGATGCGGCGGAGCACATGACCGTCCCGGTGATGATCAACGGCCGCGGTCCGTTCCGCTTCGTCGTCGATACCGGTGCCGACCGTTCGGTGATCGCCGAGGACCTTGCGGTTGCGCTCGGCTTGGTTCGCGGCAGCGACGTGACGGTCCAGGGCGTGGTGCGCTCGGTTGCCACCCGCGTCGTAGCGGTCGCCAGCATCTCCTTTGGTTCGATCTCCAAGCGCAATCTGAATATGCCGGTGTTGTCGCGCAACTTCATGGGCGCTGATGGTTATCTCGGCCTCGATGCGGTGGACGGCTCGCGCGTCACGCTCGATTTCGCGAATAGCGCCCTCAAGGTCGGCTCGCCGCAAACGTTCAGCGGCTTTTCCGTGCACCGTTCGACGGAAGCCTATGTGCCGGTCCGCGGCAGCATGGGACATCTGCGCTCGCTCAATTGCCGCGTCGATGGCGTCGCCACCACCTGCTTCCTCGACACCGGCGCGCAGATCTCGGTCGGTAATACCAAGCTGCTGGAAGCGCTGTTGCGGGAGAATCCCGGTTACCGCATCGTCGGCCAACTGCCGATTACCGGCATCACCGGCGGCGTCATCATGGGAAATGTGATTCACATCGGCCGCATCCGCTTGCATTCGGTGACCTTCGCTGACGCGGTGGTGGCGGTTGCCGACATGCAGATATTCGATGTATGGGGGCTTTCCGATCAGCCGTCGCTGTTGATCGGGATGAATTTCCTGCGCCAGTTTACACAGGTGTCGATCGACTACGGTATGAAGGAGATTCGCTTCGATCTCGCCTCGATGCTGCTGGCCAGGAACGGCTGATCGCGGCTGCAAATTTGGGGGCGACCGTTACGCCGCGAGCCGATAAGGCCGCTACCACCAATACCAATAAAGACCCGCCAGGATCATCGTGATCGCGACGGCGGATATGTTGTAGCCGGCGCTGGTCGAGTAATCGATGCCGCTGGTGTCGATCGCGGTTTCCGTCATCGGCTTGGTGCACAGCGATCCGCCGATGGCCAAGCCTAAGCAGATCAGGAACACGTAGCCCATGCGGATGATGAACGGCATGTCCGGCAGGAAGATCGCGCAAGCGGCCGAAACCAGCACCGTAGCGCCGGCGGCGAGCAGCGCTCCGGTCTCGTTGGCGCGGCCCCAAAACATGCCCAGCACGAACACCACGACCACACCCGGCGTCAGGAATCCGGTGAATTCCTGGATGTACTGGAAAGCTTGGTCGAAGTTCTTCATGTACAGCAGCGCCGACGCCATGGCGACGATCAGGGCACCTATCGCGGTGAACTTGCCGACGATGACGAGCAGGCGCTGCGTCGCCTTGGGGTGGACGACCTGCACCACGTCTTGGGTGAAGATCTTGGCAATTGAGGAAAGGCTCGATCCCGTTGATGCGATAATTGCCGCCACCAGCGCTACGAAGACGAAGCCGAGCAAACCAGGCGGCAGCATGGTCATCAGTTTCGGATAGGCAAAGTCTGACGGCGTCACGCCTTTGATGAGGAACGCGGCGGCGATGCCGGGCAGCACCACGACGACCGGCATCAATAACTTCAGATAAGCGGCGAACACGACGCCCTTCTGCACTTCGCGGATCGAGCGAGCGGTCAGCGCCCGCTGCACGATGAACTGGTTGAAGCCCCAATAGGAGAACTGGATAACCCACATCGCACCGGCCACAGTGGCGACACCCGGCAGGTATTTGTAATACGGATTGGTCGGTTTGAGCACCATCTCGAAATGCTCCGGCATCTCGGTCATCAGCGTATTCAAACCGATAACGAGGCCGTGGAAGCCGCCTGGTGCGCCGACCGTCGCGGCGACCTTTTCGAGCGCGAAGACCACGATGACGATGCCGCCCAGGACCAGCATGGCGACCTGAACCACGTCGGTGAAATGCGTCGCCCTAAGACCGACATAGAGCGCATAATTGCCGGCGACGAGGCCGAGCAGGATTACGCATATCCACATATCGAGCCGCGGCATGACGACATGTACGGCGGTCGCGCCCAGCCATATGATCGCGGTCAGGCTAACGAAGGTGTAGAGCGCGATCCAGAGCAGCGCCATGGTCACCTGCGTCTTTGGCCCGTAGCGAAGGCGCAGGAATTGCGGCATGGTGGAAATCTGGTTTTTCAGGAATACTGGCAAGAAGTATTTGCCGATCACCACCATGGCGAAGGCGGCGAGCCACTCGTAGCTGGCGATGGCGATACCGACGGCATAGGCTGATCCGGACATGCCGATGATCTGTTCGGCAGAGATATTGGCCGCAATCAACGAAGCGCCGATCGCCCACCATGGCAGTGCGCGCGCCGACGGCGTATCGTCGATGTCGTCTTCGCCGTGCCGTCCGCCGCGCTGGAACAGATGCGCCACCGCCAGCACGACCATGGCGTAGATGATGACGACGACGACGTCTAAAAAACCAAGATGCATGGCGGAACGCCCCCGGACCGTGCCATGTTGCCGAATCAGGCAGTGATGTTAGCGCTATCCGCGGCGATGCCCACGGATCGCCGGTAATTTGCCACGAAAATTATTGTAAATACATCAACAGCACCGTCGTTGCGGCGGATGTTAAGGCGGGGTTAAGAACACCACTCATGAACTATCGCCACGCCTACCACGCCGGGAACTTCGCTGATGTCGTCAAGCATTTGGCGGTGGTCGGCGTCCTCCAGCACCTACGCAAGAAAGCGGCAGCTTTCGCGGTGATCGACAGCCATGCCGGTTGTGGTGCGTACAATCTTTCCGGCCTCGAGGCGTCGCGGACCGGAGAAGCGGCAGAGGGCATTGCGCGTCTGACAAATGTAAGTGGTGGACCGGCCGCGCTCACATCCTATCTGGAGCTGGCAAAAGGGGCGCGTTATCCCGGCTCGCCTTTGCTGGCTGCTCAGCTTTTACGGCCACAGGATCGTCTTGTCGCGATCGAGAAGCACCCCGAGGATGCCGCCACGCTGGCGGCGACCTTGAGGCCCTATCCCAAGGCGCGGGTGGAAGAAGCAGACGGCTATCGCCGGCTCCTCGGATTAGTGCCGCCGCCGGAGCGCCGCGGTCTCATCTTGATCGATCCGTCGTATGAATCGCCCGACGAATTTCGCGAAGCGGCCAGCGCGGTGGCGGCCGCTTACCGCCGCTTCGCCACCGGCATTTATCTGATCTGGTTCCCGATCAAGTCGACTGCGGAGGCGAACAGCTTTTGTGGCGAAGTGCTGACCGCGGGCGCGGCCAAAGTGCTACGCCTCGACATCTCCCGCTGCCAAATGGTCGCAGGCAAGCTCAACGCCGCCGGTTTGTTGGTGCTCAATCCGCCCTGGCAGTTCGAGCCGGACATGCGCGCCAGCCTCGATCTGATCCTGCCGCGTCTGGAATGCGAAGCGCGCTTCGATTGGCTGGCGGGATCTCCATAAGACTCAAATCAACGGCGGGGCGCCATCGCCGACTTCATAGTGCTCAGCTTCCGCGACAAACGCTTTCCAGCGTCGCCGCGGCAGGCCGAGTGCCACTGCTAGTTCCTGCACCGCCGAAAGATCATGGCTTCCGCGCGGATTGATCAGCTTTTCGCGCTGCCATATCTCATTCCAGAAGCCGTTGAAAAACATCGCATAGGGCTCACCGGTCAAGTGGATGCAGGGCTGATCGAGCGGCGGAATCTGCGTCCAATAGGCGCCGAGCAGGATTTCGCGATTGTCGAAGATATAGCCGCCCATGAAGGGTGCGATCTGCTTGAGGCCCGGACAGGCAATTTTCACTTGGTAGTGTTGCGGGTCGTAGGCGATGATGTTGGCGAGCAGTTCCTTCAACCGCGGCAGTTCGTAAACGATCTCGAGCCGCTGGACCAGCAAGGATCCTTCGCGCAGCCGTTCGCTGATCAGCTTGCGCCAAGAAACCTGCACGTTCGTTGCGGTAGCATAGGGCGCGGCAAAGCGAATGACGCGCAGCAGGCTTTCGCAGTGCTGTGTGCAATCGATCAGGAGGCCGGGTAGCTCACGGATGACATCAATCATCGCTGCCGCCGAAAGCTGGGGGACTTCGCTGGATGGGAATAATTGTGCCAAGCTGCAACCCAGGACGTGCGCCAGCTTGTTGCGCTGGGCTTCGCGCGGCAGCCGTTTGCCCAGCTCCCATCCGGAAACCGAGCTGATGTGAACCCGCAGTTTCTCGGCAATGTCGATGCGCGTCAGCCCCGCGGCCTTGCGCAACGCCCTGAGCTGGTCGCCGAAAGCGGTCCATTCACGAGGCCGAGCATTGGGCATTCGGCGCTCCGAAATTCACATCTATTCACAACAATACTGCCTTCTGCCGAAATGGCGAGCAGCCCTAGAGTACAACTCATCCGCAAGTTGTCGCATTTCGACGACATAGGGGCGGCCAAAGGCGGAGCGCAGCATGGCGGCGAAACCAAAATCTCACCGGAAAGCAGGTAAAGCCTCCCATTTTTCGCATGCTTCCGCCGTGCCCGTCGCCGCCAAGAGGGACGATGCGACCAGCATTTTCGTTGCCCTGTTGGAAGCCGAGCGCTGGCTGTTTGCCGCCGGCGAAGCGACCGGCGCCGACACCGACACGGTGGTGGTCGCGGCGATCGGCACAATCCGCCGGCAGGTTTGCGAGCAGCTCGAGCGGCTGCAATCGCGTGCATATCGTGCCTTCGACAGTCAGCCGGATTCGCGTCTGCAGTTCAGCTCGATGGCGCCTCGGTTCTGACCTGACACTGATCCCGTCCGGCCGGCCCGCGAAGATCGCGGCGGCTGGGCGTGGGGCGGGCGGCATAACGGCCGTGACGCAGTTTCTTCTTGTCCAACGTCCCCAAGGACATGTAGAACCGCGCGCTCAAACCAGGGTTCTCGGCCGATTTGACCGAAAGTCCAGGTTTGTTCTTATTGCGTTCCGCAGCGTTCCTCTGGAATATGCGGGATGCGCGCCGCGGACAGGTGGCAGAGTGGTCGAATGCACCGCACTCGAAATGCGGCGTACGGGAGACCGTACCGGGGGTTCGAATCCCTCCCTGTCCGCCAGCCTTCGCTCGCCAAGCGAGGAGGGCTGCCGCGCCGGAGCACGTCGTGCGAAGGCGGGCTGGTTGGCCCGAGTTACGGCTCGGCAAGCCATGCCCTTCATTTGACGGGGGATTTTCATGGCTGACCTTCAGGCTCTTCACGATGCAATCCTGACCGGGAACGCGGCGGCCGCCAAAACCGTCACCGAGGCGGCGCTGAAGGAAGGCGCCGCACCGCTCGCGCTGGTGCAGGACGTGATGATGCCGGCGATGGACGAGGTCGGCAAAAAATTCGAAGCCAACGAATACTTCGTGCCCGAGCTTCTGCTGGCTGCCCGCGCCATGAAGGCGAGCCTCGAACTGATCCGTCCCTTGCTTGCGGCTGGCGGCATCGAACCGGCCGGCAAGATCGTCATCGGTACCGTCAAAGGCGACCTGCACGATATCGGCAAGAACCTGGTTGCGGCGATGCTGGAAGGCGGCGGCTACGAGGTGATCGACCTTGGTGTCAACGTCGATCCGGCCAAGTTCGTGCGCGCGGTCAAGGAAAAGGGGGCCGGGATTGTGGCGTTGTCGGCGCTGCTTACCACCACCATGCCGGCGATGAAGACGACCATCGACGCGATTAAAAACGCGGGGCTGCGCGAGTCCGTCAAGATAATGGTCGGCGGCGCGCCGGTGACCGAATCCTACGCCAAGGAAATCGGCGCCGACGGTTACAGCCAGAACGCCGCCGGAGCGGTAACGCTGGCGCGCGGGCTTTAGGAACGCGACCGGAAAAGTACCCGCGCGCGTTGCGCGCTAATTAATAGTGGGCGTGCAAAGCACGCCGGGCGGTTTTCCGATAAGTCGTGCGACAAGCTTAGAGCGTCGGATGTTCAATTGAGGTCATATCCTGCGGCTGCGAAGTAGTTGGCGCATTCTTCCGGGCTGTAGAGATTGCAGATGTCGCCGATGGCGTCCCAGAGAGCGTCGATGGTTCGTGCGGCTCTGGCTCGCAAGTGGGACTTGAGCTTG
>JAATGK010000014.1 GCA_015654715.1 Alphaproteobacteria bacterium | reverse complement strand
GCACCAAAGTGGACGGGCGTTCCGGCCATGGCGTGGGGTTCGTGGACGAAGCAGACTGTGCCTGTCATTGGCCGCTTGACTGCGGCGTTTGCTGGCGCCCTGTCTTCCGGAGGGCACTCCCCGAGAGCGGACTTGCGAAAAATCGCAGCCCGCTTTCGGCGTAATTATTACCTCCCCCTTGTGGGGAGGTCGGAGAGCGAAGCGATCCGGGTGGGGGGCGGTGCTGGTGATGATGTCGGCCCCCCACCCCAATTCGCTCGCGCGAATTGGACCTCCCCACAAGGGGAGGTAATTGCAGCAAGCATCACTTCCAGCGCGGAATAACCGCTGCCGCGCGCTCGCCGACCGCCAGCTGCGGATTGGACGGCAGATCGACCTGTTCTTTCTTCTCGCGCGCCGCAACGCAAGCGATGGCGCGTTTGCCGAAGGTGGCGAAGTCGCCCGCCCCCGGCAGGTTCTCCACCGCACAGGTATCAAAGTAAGTGTATTTGTCGGTCTCGCCGCAGCCGAACGACGAGCGATCCTTGGCCGCTGCGGTTAGCACGATCCGGTCCGAGCGCTTCAGCTTGTCGACGAAGACGCCGGAATAACAGGCCGAGACGATCACCACCGCGGGGCGGCGCGAACAGGCGCCGTCGACAATGCCGGCAAGCCCGCGCGGCGATAAGAGATCGTCGCCGACGCCAATACCTTTGTCGTCGCCGTGCGAGGTGAGATAGACGAGGCAGCCGCCGCGGGTTTTGTCCGCCACGCTCTGAAGGCCGCGCGCCAGATTGCGCAGCGTCGATTTGGCGGGAGCGCCATCCGGGTATTTGTGCGGACGGTCGGAAAGCTGGCGGATATTGTCGGTGCGGAAGCCGATGACGGTCAGCTCGCGCGCGATTTCGCTGCGGCCATTGTCGAACACGGCCGACCGTTTGCCGGAATGGGCATAGGAATCGCCGGCCACCACCACCGCCGCCCAATCGTCAAACCCGCCGGCGCCAGCGGGCGCGGCCACAAGGATGGAACAGAGAGCGAAGAGAACGGTCTTCTTCATGCCCGCACGAATTCGGCTGCCAGCTCAATATGCGACGACCACAGGAATTGGTCCACCGGCAAGACGCGTTTCAAGGCAAAGCCGCCGTCGATCAGGATGCGGGCATCACGGGCAAAGGTCTCCGCATCGCAGGAAACATAAGCGATGCGGGCGAGCTTGCTTTTCGCCAGCGTCCGCGCCTGTTCCTGTGCCCCGGCGCGCGGCGGGTCGAGGCAGACGCCGTCATAAGTGTTGAGTTCGAAGTCCGTCAGCGGCCGCTTGAATAAGTTGCGCTTTTCCGTGGTGATGGGCTTGAGGCCGGGCGTTGCCTTGGCGGCAGTAGCGAGCGCCCCTAACATCGCCAGTTCCAACTCGACCGCATGCACGCGGGCGGTTTCGGCGAGCGGAAAGGTGAAGGTACCGCAGCCGCAAAACAGGTCGGCGATCTTCTTGGCGCGCGACAGCACCTTGCGGACGAAGGCCTGCAACGCCGCCTGCCCTTCCTGCGTCGGCTGCAGAAACGCCTCCGGCGGAAGATTCACTTGCGCCTTGCCGAAGCGGACAGATGGGCTGCCCAGCGACACCACCGTCTCGCCGTGCGCCGAGATGCGCGCGATCTTGAGTTTGGCGGCCCAGCGCGCCAGGGCGGCGAGCGTCGGCGTATCGTTGGGAAGGCGCCAGCGCAGGCCGAGATCGATACCGGTTTTGCTGGCGGTGAGGCGCAATTCGGCATCACCCTCGGGCGCCAAAAGCTCGGCCAGCATGTCGCGCAGGCCCGGCAGCAGCGCCGTCAACGCAGGCGTCAGCACCAGGCATTCCTCAAGATCGACGATGTCGTGCGTGTGGGCAGCATGAAAGCCGAGAGCGACATGGCCGTTTTCGAGTTTCGCCTTCATAGTGGCGCGGCGGCGGCTGCCCGGCGGTACTTCGACGATGGCTTCCACCGGCGCTTCGATGCCATGACGGGCCAGCGCCGCAATCACCTGCGCCCGCTTCAAGGCGCGATAGTCCGTATCGGAAAGGTCCTGGTGCACGCAGCCGCCGCAGGTTCCGAAATGACGGCAAATTGCGGTCACGATTGTTTCGCTCCGATCAGGAACTCGCGATTGCCGTCACCGCCGTCGATCGGGCTGTCGATGGTGCCGAGCACCGTCCACTTCAGCTTCTTGAGCAGGGCGACAACCGCCGCAACGGATTCACTTTGCGCCGCCTCGTCCTTGACGATGCCACCCTTGCCCACCGCGGCGCGCCCGGCCTCGAACTGCGGCTTGACCAGCGCAACGAGCCAGGCATTGCGCGCCAGCGCCAGCGCCGCCGGAAGCGCGAGTTTCAGACTGATGAAGCTGACATCGGCAACAACGACACCCGCCGGTCCGCCGATGTGCGCCATGGTGAGGGTGCGGGCATCGGTGCCTTCGAGCGATACGACCCGCGGATCGTCCATCAGCTTCTGGCGCAATTGGCCGTGCCCGACGTCGACGGCGTAAACCCGATGCGCGCCGCGTTCGAGCAGGACCTCGGTGAAGCCGCCGGTGGAAGCGCCAATGTCGAGGCAGGTGAGGCCCTCCGGCGACAACTCGAACGCATCGAGGGCCGCGAGCAGCTTCAAGGCGCCGCGGGAAACGTAAGGGTGCGCCTTCACATAGACGATTTCGGCGCCGTCTGCGATCGGCTCAGCAGGCTTCAAGACGCGCTTGCCATTCGCGGTGACGGTGCCGGCACGGATGGCCGCCTGCGCCTCGGACCGCGAGGCGGCAAATTCGTGATCGACCAGATAAACGTCAGCGCGCGTCGGCATGGCATGCATATAGCATTCGCCGCGTGAATGTGCGCCGCAAATTTTTACCCGAACTTGGTCACCACTGCCGCGTCCTGGGACCGGCCGAGCGCCGCCAGTGCGGTGCGGACGATGCCACTGGCATCCAGCCCCGCCTCGTTATACTGGTGCTCGGGCGTGTCGTGGTTCTGGAACTTGTCGGGCAGCACCATCGGGCGAACCTTGAGGCCACCGTCCAGCAGACCCTCCCAGGCCAGGAACTGCAGCACATGTGCGCCGAAGCCGCCGACGGCGTTTTCCTCGACGGTGATGAGCAGCTCGTGCTCCTTGGCCAGGCGCCGGATCAGGTCATGATCGAGCGGCTTGGCAAAGCGCGCATCGGCCACCGTAGCCGACAGTCCGTAAGCGGAGAGCTTCTCGGCGGCATCAAGCGCCGGCGCCAGCCGCGTGCCGAGGCTGAGGATGGCCAGCGAAGTTCCCTCTTTCAGGATGCGGCCTTTGCCGATCTCGAGCGGACTGCCAACGAACGGCCGTTCCAAACCGACGCCCTCGCCGCGCGGGTACCTGAGCGCAATCGGGCTTTCGTCGTAGCGCGCCTGGGTCGCCACCATATGCATCAGCTCGACTTCGTCGGCCGCCGCCATCACCACCATGTTGGGCAACGTGGAGAGGTAGGTCACATCAAACGATCCGGCGTGCGTGGCGCCGTCGGCACCAACCAGACCGGCACGGTCGATCGCGAAACGAACCGGAAGGTTCTGCAGCGCCACGTCGTGCATGACTTGGTCGTAGGCGCGCTGCAGGAAACTCGAATAGATGGCGCAGAACGGCTTCAAGCCTTCGGCCGCCATACCCGCCGCGAAGGTCACCGCATGCTGCTCGGCAATGCCGACGTCGAAAAAGCGGCTGGGGAATTCCTTGGCGAAGCGGTCGAGGCCCGTGCCGGCCGGCATCGCCGCCGTGATCGCCACGATGCGTGGATCGGCCTTCGCTTCCGCGATCAGCGCGTCGGAAAACACACTGGTATAGGACGGCAGGTTGGTCTTCGACTTTTTCTGCTCGCCCGTCAGCACATTGAATTTGGTGACGCCGTGGAACTTGTCGGCACTTTGTTCGGCGGGCGCGTAGCCTTTGCCCTTTTTGGTCACGACATGGACCATGATCGGGCCGTTCTGCATGTCGCGAACGTTCTCGAGCACCGGAATCAGGTGTTCGAGATTGTGACCGTCGATCGGGCCGATGTAATAGAAGCCCAATTCCTCGAACAGCGTACCGCCGGTGACCATGCCGCGGGCGTATTCCTCAACGCGGCGGGCGGCGATGGCAAGCGGACGCGGCAGCTTGAGCGCTAAGCGCTTGGCCAGACGACGCACGCCGCGATAGGGACGCGACGACACCAGCCGTGACAGATAGCCGGAAAGCGCTCCGACCGGCGGCGCGATCGACATGTCGTTATCGTTGAGGATGACGATCAAGGGCGTGTCGGCGGCACCGGCGTTGTTCATCGCCTCATAGGCCATGCCGGCGCTCATCGAGCCGTCGCCGATCACGGCGATGACCTTGTTCTTGTCGCCCTTGAGGTCGCGCGCCACGGCAAAACCGCAGCCGGCGGAAATCGACGTCGACGAATGCGCAGCGCCGAAGGGATCGTATTCGCTTTCGGAGCGCTTGGTGAAGCCGGACAGGCCCCCACCCTGGCGCAGAGTACGCATACGGTCGCGGCGACCAGTAAGAAGCTTATGAATGTAGGCCTGATGGCCGACGTCCCAGATCAGGCGGTCTTCGGGCGTGTTGAAGACGTAATGCAGCGCGATGGTGAGTTCGACGACGCCGAGGCTCGATCCGAGATGGCCGCCAGTGACCGACACGATGTCGACCAGCTCCGTGCGCAACTCATCGGCAAGCTGCGGCAAGACGGTGCGCGGCAGCGCCCGCAAATCCTTCGGCGTTAAGACGCCATCCAGAAGCGGCGTCTTGCTCGATCCCGTCATTCTAATTCGCTCCGCTCGCTGCGCTGCCCCGCGCAGTTGTCCCCTAACCCTTGCGGCCGCCAGTTGGAACCTCTGCTTATACACAAAGAAAGCAATCTCTGCTTCTTTTCAATGACCTGCGGCCAGAAGGGTTATTTTCCCCACTCAGCCGAGATCGGTCGGCTCGGCGGTGAGCTGGGCGCCATTCTGAACCAGCCTTTCCAGCCGACTTTCGGCCGATTTCAGCTTGTTTTCGCAATGCGCCTTGAGCGCCTGGCCGCGCTCGTACAAGGCGATGGAATCCTCCAGATCGACCTGGCCTTGCTCCAGCCGCGCCACGATGCCTTCGAGCTCTTTCAGGGCCGCCTCAAATGTAAGCGTGCTCACATTTGTTGCATCTGATTTGCCCGACATGCCTTACCTCATTGATTCGCGGCGACAAACCAAACTAGTAGCCACCTCGAGCGGCGGGAACAACCCGGCGCTATGGTAATCTTATTACACACAACCATACCGATAGGTCATTCCGGCAAGTTGGTGGCGCGCAGCTCAATGTCGGCCCGCGGGGCAGCCCGCACGGCGCGCACCGCCTGCTTGGTGATCGGCGATTGCATCAGCGAATTGAAGTTCGCAATCGCGTCGACCTGGTCGCTATTGCCGAACCACGCCTTGATCGATTCGATGAAGCCCTTCTGGCGCGGATAGATCTTAAAGCTCACCCGGTCACCTTGCGGAATGCCCGACAGGCGCTTGGCGATATCGGCCGCATCCCAGAAACCGCCGAGCTTGTCGACCAGCCCGCGTCCGGCCGCATCGCTGCCCGACCACACCCGGCCGCGCGCGATATCCTGCACCTTGGCGAGCGGCAGCTTGCGGCCTGCGGCGACCTTTTTGGTGAAGTCGTCGTAGATCGCATCGGCTTGGGCATTGACCGCCTTCCACTGGTCATCGGTGTAGGGCTGCAATTCGGAATCCATCAGCGCATTCTTGCCGACGCCGACCATTTCGCCTTTTACGCCGATCAGCCCCAAGGTATTGCCGATCGAGACCTTGCCGGTCAGCACACCGATCGAACCGGTAATGGTACCAGGCTCGGCCACGATCTTGTCGGCACTGAGCGAGATGTAATAGCCGCCCGAGGCCGCCAACGATCCCATGCTCACCACCACCGGCTTGCCAGCGGCTTGCGCCTTCTTCACCGCATCCAGAATCTGGTCGGAAGCGGTGACCGAGCCGCCGGGCGAGTCGACGCGCAGGATGATCGCCTTGATGTCCTTATCGGCGGTCGCCTGACGAATGGCGCGGGCCATGTCGTCACCGGCGATAACCGACTCGACGCTTAATGGACCAGAGGAACCATCCACAATTTCGCCGGACGCTTCCACCAGCGCAATGTGCGGGCCGCTGCCGAACGAATTATCCGCCTTGCTGGTGAGGAATTGAGCCAGCGTGATCGGTTGGGCGTTGTCGCCGGCTTTGGCGAGCGCGGCATTCAACGCATCGTCGTCATAACCAATCTTGTCGATCAGCTTCTTGGCCTTGGCGTCTTCGGTGAATTGCGGACTGGCTTCGAGCGCCGCTGTCATCGCTTCGCGGCTGAGCTTGCGTTCCTTGGCGGCATCGCCGACCGCGGCGTCGTACCAGGAGTGCATCAGCGCTTCGAGCTGTTCGCGATCCTCCTTGGTCATGCCCGATTCCATGTACATATCGGCAGCGCTTTTGTATTCCTTGCGCTTGGCGATCTGCGGCTCCGCCTTGATCTTGTCGAGCAGACCGCGCAGGAAAATCTCACCGCCGCCGACACCCGCTGCCGAGAACGGTGCCTTGGGCTGCATCCAAATCTGATCGCCCGCGGTGGCGGCGAGATAATCGCCAAGACCGGCGCCATCGAAGCCCTGGGCATGCACGATCACGAACTTGCCGGAGGCGCGGAACTTCTTCAGCGCCGCCTTGATCTCTTCGGCGCGGGAGATCGAAAGATCGCCGTCGCCCACCCGCACGAACACGCCCTTGATGCGGCTGTCGCGTTCGGCGGCATCGAGCCCGAGGACGATATCCATGACCGTCAGCGGACTGTTGCCGAGGCTGAAATTGCTCGGCGCCGAATCCACCAGCGATTTGCGCAGATCGATGGCCAGCACCATGTTGGCGGGCATCTTGTCGCCGCGAGCCATCGCGACCAGCGCCACAACGATCGCCAGAATAATGATGGCGAGGGCAAATTTCAGAATGCCGTTCAAAGCCCCGGCGACAATCGAGCCGGCCCAACGCAGGAAAGCGACCATGGAAATTTGTCCTTCGCAACAGACGGCCGAGCCGCCCCCGGTTGATATAGTAACGAAGTCGCCGGTCCGGGACATGACATCGGCGCACCACCGGCGGAATATTGCATAACGGCGGTTAAGAATGTTGTCCTGAGGCCCGCGGGAACACCGGCGCCTGGTGGCCGCGGGCGGGCAAAAGAAGGCCGCAATTCAAATCGCTGTTTTGTCGCCTAACCTTCTGACCAAACAAGATATTCGGCCAAACGCGGCGGGACCGAAAGCGCGCCCAGAACGCAGGGCCCGCACCGGGTGGTGCCGTTCGCCCACAATCCCTGGGCCGGGCGATAGGCGATCTACACAAGCGATTGATTTTGGTTTTTCAGAATTCGCGATTTTCTTCCCCCCGCCCCTCCTGCCTGCGTAGGCCGGTGCGGAAGAAGGAGGTTTCACGCGGAGACGCGGAGGTGGCCAGGTACATTCATTTTCAAAATTTCATTGGGGGCACCCACGCCTAGCACAGCGCAACTGCGTTGCAGCAACAGTTCACCTGCGCGGTCAAAGAGCGGATTTTGTATGGGGGCCGGTAGACGCATATTCAAGCGGCACCTCGCCCAAGCCGAAAGGTGGGGGCGTTGAAACACGCGCATATTGCTCGCAACCGTCCCCCTTCGTCTCGCGGCGAGGCCGCGCCCCCTCCCCTGCGATTCCGCCGCCGTACAGTTCGACGGGCGCCACTCCGCAGGGGAGAAGAAATAGTGCACGCGTTAGCGCTCTACACCCTCAATTGAACACCATGCCGCCGTCGATGATGAGCGCTTGGCCGGTCATATAATCGGAATCCGGACCGGCGAGGTAGGAGACGCAGGCAGCCACATCTTCCGGCTCGGAGATACGGCCGAGGGTGACGGTTTTGGCCCACTGCTCCAGGCCCCATTCGACGGATTTGCCGTTTTCCTTCGCCACCGTCGCCGCAATGCCCTCCATCATCGGCGTGCGCACGATGCCGGGGCAATAAGCGTTGACGGTGATGCCGAGCGCGGCCAGATCTTTCGCGGCGGTTTGGGTGATGCCGCGGATGGCGAATTTGGTGCCGCCATAGACTGCGAGGTCCGGATTGCCGACCTGGCCGGCCTGCGACGAGGCGTTGATGATCTTGCCGATGACGTCGCCTTTCTTCGCCGGCTTGCGCGTTTTGAAATGCTGCACCGCCGCCTGAATCCCCCACAACGTACCGCCGACGTTGACGTCAAACACCTTGCGGTAAATCTCCGGAGTGATCTCTTCGATCTTGGTGACCGGGCCAAGACCGGCGTTGTTGACCATCACGTCGAGGCGACCGAAATGGCTGACCACTTGCGCCACGGCCTGCAAGACTTGATCGCGCTGGGCCACATCCACTTTGACGGCAAGTGCTTCGCCGCCGTTGCCGGAAATCTGTTTGACGCTGGCGTTGGCGGTGTCGGCATTGAAGTCCAGACAGCCGATGGCGAAGCCATCTTTGG
>JAATGK010000325.1 GCA_015654715.1 Alphaproteobacteria bacterium | reverse complement strand
TTCGTCGGGGACGATTACAAGACGGCAAGAAAGATACTGCTTAAAAATCTCAGCGGCAACGCAGCCTTTAAAAACGGCGCGCCCGCCAAAGCGGAGGCGGCCACAGATGAATAAGTTTCCCTCCAAGGAGGCAGTTGAATGGATCCGCAGGCAATATCCACAGGGAGCCCGTGTGGAACTGGTCAGCATGAACAACCCATACAGTAAATTGAAGCCCGGCGATCAGGGGGCCGTAATTTTTGTGGACGACGTCGGCACCATTCATGTGAATTGGGACGGCGGTTCCACGCTCGGCTTTAAGATATTGCGCCACGGCTCGGCGCAGGCCGTCATGGGCAATGAAATGGGCCGAATAGGTCGGCACCGGGTTGTAGCCCCTGAGTAGTTTGTGCTCGCCTTGCGCCCCCGCCTCGACCTTGGAAAAGCCTTTGTCGATGGCGAAATCGATCGCTTGGTAATAGCAGGCCTCGAAATGCAGGAACGGCACGAACTCGGTGCAGCCCCAGTTGCGCCCGAACAGCACGCCTTCGCCGAACAGGTTGAGCGCGCCTGCGATGTACTTTTTGCCTCGCCGCGCCAGGATGAGCAGAACTTGGTCCGCCATGCTTTGGCCGAGGCGGCTGAAGAATTCGCGCGTCAGATAGGGTTGGCCCCACTTGCGCTCGCCGGTGTCCATATAGAATTCGAAGAACGCATCCCAATGCGCCTCGGTGATGTCGGCACCGGTGAGCCAGTCGAATTCGATGCCTTCGGCCCGCACCGCGGCGCGTTCCTTTTTCAGATTCTTGCGCTTGGAAGACGACAACTCACCGAGGAAGTCGTCAAAACTAACATAACCGCGATTCTGCCAATGGAACTGACGGTCGGTGCGCAAGAGGTAACCCATCTGTTCCGCCGCGTGCCATTCGTCTTCGGTCGGGAAGGTGATGTGCAGCGACGAGCATTCCAGACGCTCTACCGCCGCCGCGCCCGCTCCCAGCAGAGCTGCACGCGTCGCCGCTACATCGGCGCCGTCCGCCACCAGCAGGCGCGGGCCGGTCACTGGCGTGAACGGCACCGAGGCTTGCAGCTTGGGGTAATAATCTCCGCCGGCGCGTTCCAGCGCCTCGGCCCAGACCTGATCGAACACGTATTCGCCCTGGGAATGCGCCTTCACATAGAGCGGCATCAGGCCGACAATCTCGTCACCGCGCTCGATCGCCAGATGCACCGGTTGCCAGCCGGTGCGTGGTACGGCCGAACGAGAGTCCTCCAGCGCCGCGAAAAATTCGTAGCGCGTGAAAGGATGCGGATCGGGGCGCCCCGAAGGGTTGGCGCAAGCATTCCACGCTGCCGCGCCGATATCAGTGGCCCGGCCTTTCAGACGTGCGGTGAAAGCCTCGTCGGTCACGCGATCTCGAAGACCGCTTCCACTTCGACTGCGACGTTGCGCGGCAACGAACCGGCACCGGCCGCGACGCGGGAGTGTTTGCCGGCATCGCCGAACACTTCCACCATCAAGTCGGAGGCGCCGTTGGCGATTTCGGGATGCTGGCCGAAGCCGGGCACGGCATTGACGAACACCGCGAGCTTGACGCAGCGCGTGACGCGGTCGAGATCGCCGTCGCAAGCGACCTTTACCTGGGCCAGGAGGTTGATGGCGCACAGCCGCGCCGCCGCTTTGCCGTCTTCCGCCGACAGATCCTGTCCGACGATACCAACGTATTTCAGTCCGCCGTCCGCGGCAGGGATCTGGCCCGATACGAACACCAGATTGCCCGTCTTCACGGTGGGTACGTAGCTCGCCACCGGCGCGGGCGGCGCCGGTAGGTTAATTCCGAGGTCTTGTAAACGCGCGTCGATACGGCCTGTCATAATTTGTCCTCTCTCTCAGCTAGAACTTATCGTGTTTGTGCTCCTTTCTTCAAAGGGTTTCCGCGTGACGGCGCGCACGCTATAGAAGGACCATGAGCCGGACGCGCGACGCCGAGACATCGGGCCCTGCCGGGGAGGGTCTGGCGATGCCCCCCGATTGGGCACCGCATCTGCGCACCTGGATATGCTGGCCGTGCCGCTCCGAAACCTGGGGTTCGGATGAGGTGATGCTGAACGCCAAGCAGGTGACGGCGCGGATCGCACGGGCGATTTCCACCTTCGAGTCTGTGGTATTGGCCGTCCGGCACGAGGATGTCCCCGCCGCCAAGCTGGCGACCGCCGGCAAGGTGGAACTGTTCGCGACGCCGCTGGACGACTCCTGGGCCCGCGACACCGGCCCGACCTTCCTCAACGGACCGGACGGGCGGCGAGGCGCGGTGCAATGGCAGTTCAACGCTTGGGGCGGCAAGTACCGGCCCTGTGCCAACG
>JAATGK010000171.1 GCA_015654715.1 Alphaproteobacteria bacterium | reverse complement strand
GGGATGGTGCTGACGACGTCGCCGGGAGCAAAACCGGTCACGCCTTTGCCGATCGCGTCCACCTCGCCGGCCGCTTCATAACCCAATCTTGCGGGCAACACCGGCGCTTCGGGGTAGATGCCACGGCGGAACATTGATTCCGCGCGGTTGAGGCCGAGGGCACGAACCCGAATGCGGACTTCACCTGGACCGGGCGCTCCCAGATCCAACTCCTCGATCTGGAGAACTTCGGGGCCACCGATGCGGTGGAAGCGGACGACACGGGACATGACGGTCTCCTTCAAAGATCGGCGTGGTGCGGCGATACCTTATTTGCTTGGTCGCGCTTCCTATCCGAAAACCGGGTTCCACTTTTCGGGAAGTGCTCTCATTAGGCCTGCCCGGCTTTGTCCAACGCGGCCACATCGTCAGGCGAGAGTTTCAGGTTCGCCGCTTTCACGAAACTTTCGACATGCGCCCGCTTGGTGGCGCTGGCGATGGGCGCGGTCACACCTGCTTTGGCCAGCAGCCAGGCGAGCGCGACTTCGGCCGGCTTGGTGTCGTGCCGCGCACCAACCGCATCCAAGGCTGCCAGGATTTTCGTCCCGCGTTCGTCAAAGAATTTGCCGATGCCTTCGCCGCGCTGGCTCTGGCCGAGGTCGGCTTTGCTGCGGTACTTGCCGGACAGAAAACCGGAAGCAAGACTGTAATAAGTGACGACGGCCACGCCTTCCTTCTGGCAAAGCTCGCTGAGCGGACCTTCGAATTTGGCGCGGGCATAAAGATTGTATTCCGGCTGCAGCACCTGATAGGCGGGCAGTTCCTTGGCCTTGGCGACAGCCAGCGCCTCGCCGAGCTGTTTGGCATCGAGATTGGAAGCACCGATGCTGCGCACTTTGCCGGCCTTGAGCAGGGTATCGTAGGCGCCCAGAGTTTCCTCGTACGGCGTGTTGTCCGGCCAGTGCGAGAAATAAAGGTCGATCGTTTCGCTGCCGAGCCGCGCCAGCGATTCATCGACGGCCTGCAAAATCCACTTGCGCGACAGACCTTTCTTGCCCGGCACGCGGAGATCGGAGCCGACTTTGGTGAAGATCACCACCTTCTCGCGCATTCCCGGCCGCGCCTTCAGCCAGCGGCCGATGATGGTTTCGGATTCGCCGCCCTTATTGCCCGGCACCCAAGTCGAATAGCTATCGGCGGTATCGATGGAATTGAAACCATGATCGACGAAGGCATCGAGCACATCAAAGCTGGTCTTCTCATCGATGGTCCAGCCGAAGACGTTGCCGCCGAACACGATGGGGGCGATGGCGATGTTGGTCTTGCCGAGAGTGCGTTTATTCATGATGTCTGATCTCTTTGTTGTCATTCGCTGGGTTTATTCGTTGGCGTTATTCCGGGCGATAGCGTTCCAGCCAATGGGCATAAGGGGCGGGTAGCACCCAAGAAGGTTTTTCGATGCCGAGCTTCAAGGCCGCGGCATAAGGCCAATGCGGATTGGCGAGCAGCGGCCGGCCGAGCATGGCGACATCGATCTTGCCGTCCCGGATCAGTCCGTTGGCCCGCTCCGCTTCGCCGAGGTTCCAACTCGTCGATCCGGGCAGACCGGTCTGTTGCCGCACCCTCTCAGCCAGCGGCGCCAGAAAAGCGGGACCCCACGGAATATTTGCTGCTGGCGTCGAGAAACCCATGCTGACATCGATGAAATCGAGGCCCTCGGTTTTGAAGCGCCGGACCAAGTCGATCGATTCCGCCACCGTCTCGTCGTCACGGCCATCGAACTCGATGACGCCGAAACGAACCGCCAGGACCCGGTCGGCCGGCCACACCGCCCGCACCGCGGCAAGGGTTTCGGTGAGGAAGCGGCCGCGGTTCTCGGCCGAGCCGCCATAAGCATCCTCACGCCGGTTCGAATAAGTGGAAAAGAAGCTTTGCGCCAGATAACCGTGGGCGAAGTGCAATAGCAGCCAGCGGAACCCGGCGTCACGGGCGCGCTCGGCCGCCGCAACGAAATCATCGCGTACACGGACGATATCGTCCTGGGTCATGGCGCGCGGAATCTGGGGCAGATTGGCACCGAAGGCAACCGCCGATGGCGCGATGGTCGGCCAGCCGCGAGGATCGCCCGCAGCAATATGATCGTCACCTTCCCATGGGCGATTGGCACTGGCCTTGCGGCCGGCATGGCCGAGCTGAATGCCGGGGACGGCACCGGCCGCCTCGATCGCCGCAACGATCGGCCGAAACGCGTCGGCCTGGGCGTCGTTCCACAACCCCAGGCAATTGGGGGTGATGCGTCCCTCGGGTGAGACCGCGGTCGCCTCGACGGTCACGAGGCCCGCCCCACCGCGCGCCAAGCTTGTGTAATGCACGCGATGCCAGATGTTCGCGATGCCGTCCGTAGCGGAATACTGGCACATCGGCGACGCCGCGATCCGATTTCGCAGCGTGACGCCTTTAAGCGAGAAAGGATCGAACAAGGATGGCATAGACGACTCCATAAAAATGTTTGGAAACGGTTTTGTGAAGCACAGCTCCGATCACAAAGTATCGACCACGCCGCCGTCGACTCTGAGCGCAGCCCCGGTCGTGGCGGAGGCCTGGGTCGAGCAGGCATAGACGATCATATTGGCGACCTCTTCGACCGTGGCCGCGCGGCGGATGATCGATGAAGGCCGGATCGCCATCACCAAATCGGTGGCCGCCTGCTCGACGGAGACACCCATCTTCTCCACGGTTTCCTTCATCATCTCGACCAGACCCTCCGACAGGGTCGGGCCGGGCAGGACCGAATTGACCGTGACGCCGGTTCCCGCCATCCGCTTGGCCAGTCCGCGCGCCACCGACAGCACGCCTGTCTTGGTGAAGCCATAGTGGATCATATCAGCGGGAATGTTCAGGGCCGATTCCGACGAGACGAAAACCACCCGTCCCCAGCCTTTGGCAGCCATGGCGGGCACATAGGCTCGCGACAGGCGCACGCCCGACATCACGTTGATCTCGAAGAAGCGTGTCCATTCCGCGTCGGGGATTTCGAAAAAATCCTGCGGCCCGTAGACGCCGACGTTGTTGACCAGAATATCGCAAGCCGGAATCGCGGCGATCAGGGCGGCGCATCCCGTAGGCGTACCAAGGTCGGCGGCAAAGCCGGAAACTCTGGCGGCCGGTACCGCCGCACGAACCGCGGCAAGAGCCTTATCCACCGCCACCTGACTGCGGCCGTTGACAACAATATGGGCGCCGGTCGCCGCCAAGCCTTTGGCTGCCGCCAAGCCGATGCCCAAGGTCGAGCCGGTGACGATGGCGGTTTTCCCGGTGAGATCGATCTGCATGGGCTCATCCCGTCGCACTGCAATCTCATCTTTAGCATGCAGGATTTTTGAGATAATTTCCTATTTTCGTCATATACTTTTCGATGGAATGCAAAAATGGATTCCGTGGACCAGTTGCGTCTGCTCGATGCCATCGCCGACCTCGGCAGTCTTTCGGCGGTCGCCCGCGCCCGGGGGCAATCACCATCCACCATCACCCTCGGCCTGCAGCAGCTCGAAAAGCGGGTCGGCATACGCCTGGTGATGCGAACGACCAGGCGGCTGGCATTGACCCCGGAAGGCGAACGCTTCCTGATCGTCGGCCGCCGCATCCTGCACGATCTCGATGCGGCAATGAACGCCGTCACCGATCGCGAACATCTCAGCGGCGACATCCGCCTCACCGCCACCAACGATTTCGGACGGGCGTGGCTGGTGCCGTTGCTCGATGTTTTCATGCGCACGCATCCGCAGGTGCGGATCGCGCTGATGCTGACCGATGCCGTCCTCAATCTGGCGGAGGACGGATATGACTTCGGTATCCGCACCGGGCCGCTGGCCGATTCCCGCTTGAGCGCGCGCTTGTTGGTGCGTGGCACGCGCCTTGTCTGTGCGGCGCCCCGCTATTGGCGCAAACACGGCAAGCCGGCGCATCCCCGCGACCTCGCCCGGCATAACTGCCTGGTTCTGGTCCGGCCCGGAGCGCCGCAATCGCATTGGTCGTTCCGTGAGAAGGGGCGCGTCTTCAGCGTCAGCATCGCCGGCGACCGTACCGCCAACGACGGCGGCGCCTTGCGGGAATGGGCCATCTCCGGCGCCGGCATCGTGCTGAAATCGGATTTCGATGTCGAGGCCGATTTGGCGTCCGGAAAGCTGGAGACGGCGCTGGAAAAGTTCGCCATCGCCGACACCAATCTCTATGCCGTCCACCCCTATGGCGCCGCCCCGTCCCGCCGCGTCCAGGCTTTGCTCGACTACCTGACGGAGCGATTGGGGCGAGACGTGCGGAAATTATCGTGAGCCAAACTTGCGACCGCCAAACCTCCACGCTGGCCCATGGAACCGCCCGACCACGCTTTGGCCCTGCACCATCATATATTGGCTGCCGCCGCCATGGCTCACCAACCCAGCGTATAGCTGGCGAGGAGTTTAACGTTGCGGCCCGGCGCGCTGACGCCTGAAATATAAGGCTCGTAGTTTTCGTCGGTGACGTTATCGACACCGAAATCGATCCGCAGCCCCTTGAGCGCTCCGCCGAGGATTTCCTGCGGTGCCCAAGTCGCATAGAGGTCGAGCAGCGTATAGCTGCCGCGCGCTTCGTTCGGCGGATCGTTGCTGACCGGATTGTAGTTCTTGCTGAAAGACCCCGCGAAGGTCAGACGCGCGTTCAAGAGCGCTTCAGCTTCGGGAACCTTGAAGGTGGCAACCGTGGTCACGACATCCGGCATCAGCGAGTTGAGATCGTAGGCCGTGCCGCGTTCGTGGCCCGCCATGATTCCGTAATCGACTTCGAGGCGGAAACGTTCGCTGTCATAGGCCGTTTCCAGTTCCGCGCCGCTGAGTTGCGCATTGACGTTCTGCGCACTTGCGGTGCCGACATTACAGCCCACCGTGAACGGCGGCGTGAAGCAGCCCATCGAGTAGAACATCGCTGGCGTGAAGACGCTGAGGTTGATGTAGTCGTCGACGCTCTGCTCCCAGTACGATGCTTTCGCCGTGAAGGAATCCCCATCCGAAAGGAGGTTAGCGAAGGAAACGCCAGCACCCGCTTCCCAATAGTGCGACGTTTCCGGCTTCAGATTGGGGTTCGGCTCGAAGGTATTGGCCACCGACACGCCGGGAAGGATCGGATGCGGCACGGTGAAGTGGATGCCGCTGAGATAAAGATTGTTGATCCCCGGCGCCCGGAACGCTTCGCCGACATTGCCGAACAGGAACAGCCAATCCACCGGCGCGTAGGTCGCTGCGAATTTGGGCGACACCGAATCCTGGTTGGTATCGGGATTGCCGGTCGACGAGGTACTGAACGAATCGTAGCGAATGGCCGGTACCAGCGTCAGCTTACCGGGCGCGCCGAGCGGCTGATCGACCGTCGCCTCGATCTGCGCAAACAGGCCCCAGAAGCTGTCGTTGCCATTGGGCACGCCGGCGCGCACGCCACTCGGATCGGCGCTGTCGCTGCCGACCTGATCGTCCTCGTACCATTCGCCGCCGACAGTGAAGAGGCCGGAGACATTCGCGAAAGAAAACGCCGTGCGATTGTCGAGGCTGAGGCCCGTCGTCTTGATATCACGCAAGGTGCGTTCGCCGGTCGTCGGGTCCACCTCTTCGACCGAGCCCTGGACGTGATAGGGCGTCAGATGCAGGTCGATGAACGATGCCTCCGCGGGTTTCCAATCGATCTCGCCAGCGATCTGCTGCGAAACAACGGTTTTGTTGACCGGCGTTCCACTTTCGAGGCCAGTGCCGTTGGCCGGCTCGACGGCTTCGTTCTGAAAGCCCTGATAGGTGACTTTGGCGTTCAGACCGTCGCCGAAATCATAGCCCGCCTTGGCGAAACCCGTCACGATGTCGTCGTCGGCGGCGAGATCGGCGCCGGAACCGAGCCGGATGTCACCGGAACTGCGTTGTCCGATGCTGCCGACGAAATCGAAACCGCCAATATGGGTGAACCCGCTCAGCGTCCTGAGGACCTCATCGTTGACGTCCTGATAGCCGATCGAGGCGCGCGCACCGACGGTTTGTCCGGGCGCGAGAAGCTCGGATGCATCCGCGGTGCGAAATGCCATGACCCCGCCCAAAGCGCCGGAGCCGTATAGCGCCGAAGCGGGACCGCGCACTACTTCGACCGACGACAGCAAGGCCGGATCAAGAAAGAAGCGGCCGTCGTGACCCGACGTCCAGCTTTGGCGCACGCCGTCGACCAGGATCAGAACATCCTCGCCGCCGAGACCACGGATGGTAGGGCTTTCGCCGGTGCGCCGGGGACCGCCCACGAATTGGACGTTGGGCATGTCCTTCACCAAGTCTGACACGGTCGACGGAATCGCCGCGGCGATGTCATCCGGCGTCAACACATCGACCATGCCGGAATAGCTCAACGTCGGCGTCGGATTGCGCGTTGCCGTTACGGAAACACTTTCCAATGCTGCGAGCTGAATCGGGCGATCCCCGGTCGCTTGGGCCGACGCCCCTGCCGAGATTGCCGAAACGCCAGCCGTGGCCAGCACCAATTGGCGAAACCTGTTCATGATACCCCCTATTTTGGCATAAATTACTGTAATTGCGTCTCAGTATCATATAGTTTGAAAAAGTGTATTCGCAAATGCGTTCCATTTGCAACAATTTGACTTTGCGAATGTCTCGCAGAAAGATGCGGCCAACCATTTGCAATTGTGTCGCAGCACGGAGGGTAAAGATGGGTGCAGCAACAGATCTGACGCCGGGTCCACAAGATGAACGGCACACCGGCGGTGTTCTTAAAGATGCATGGGAAGAACTTGTGCGCCGCACGCCTCGGCTGCGATCGCGCGACGCCGCCAAGGAACTTGGCGTCAGCGAAGGCGAGTTGATCGCGTGTTTGGTTGGGGATCGCGCAACCCGGCTGCGGACCAATGGTGCAGCCATCCTGAAGGATGTTCCGCAACTCGGCACCGTGATGGCCCTGACGCGCAACACCCATTGCGTCCACGAAAAGACCGGTCCCTATCTCGACGTCACCATCAACGACGCTAACGGACTCGTTCTGGGCGAACTGATCGACCTGCGCATCTTTCCCGCGCACTGGCATCACACCTTTGCGGTCATCGATGAGACCGACAGCGGCCCTCGCCGTTCGCTGCAAGTGTTCGATGCCGGCGGCACGGCCGTGCATAAGATTTTCCAGAAGCCGGAGACCGATGCCGCCGCGTTCGATGCGCTGATCGCGCGATGGCGCGCGGACGACCAATCTCCGCTGATGACAACTGTCGCGCCGGAGCCTGCAAAGGCCGATCATCCCGATGCGGAGATCGAGGTCGAAATTTTACGCCGCGAATGGGCCGCCCTTCAGGACACGCACGAGTTTTTCGGCATGCTCCGCAGGCTGAATGTCGGCCGGCGCCAAGCCATGCGGCTGGCAGGACCGCAATTCGTCCGGCCGGTGCCGGCGGACAGTCTGGCACGCGTGCTGGAGACCGCGCGCGACACCGAAACGCCCATCATGGTGTTCGTGGGCAATCCCGGCTGCATCCAGATTCACACCGGGCCGGTGACCAATCTCAAACGCCTGGGTCCGTGGTTCAACGTCCTCGATCCCAGCTTCAACTTGCATCTGCGCGAAGACGCCATCGCCAGCGCCTTCGTCGTGCGCAAACCGACCCGCGACGGCGATGTCACCTCGCTCGAACTGTTCGATGCCGAGGGATTCTGTTTCGCGCAGTTGTTCGGCGCCCGTAAGCCGGGCAAGCCGGAACTGGACTCTTGGCGCGCCGTTCTTTCCACACTTCGGGGGCTTTGATGAAAACGCCATTTGCGTGCGCCGTCGCGTTCTTTCTGGCGGCCATTCCCGCAGCGGCCGCGCCGGCACAACGCGTCGTGACGCTCGGCGGCGACGTGACCGAGATCGTCTATGCGCTCGGTCAGGACAGCCGCATCGTTTGCGACGACCAGACCTCGCTTTATCCTGCGGCCGCGACCAAGCTGCCGCGCGTCGG
>JAATGK010000359.1 GCA_015654715.1 Alphaproteobacteria bacterium | reverse complement strand
CGAATGGCCGGCTGACGGGGGTGGGTAAGGTGCGGGCGTATAAGCGCGATGTGATTCCAGGCCGGGTTGGCGGCTTGGTGATGGCTTCCGAGGACCGGGGACCATACCGGTTAAGAACCGCTAGCGATGCTCCCTATATGGGCGCCTATGGCTATGGGCGGCGCGAGAATATTCTCGACAAATTGAGCGTAATGGTCGCGGCCACATCGAGGGTGGCGGTGTCAACACTGATTCTCACCGCCTGGATCGTGGCGCTCTATCTTTATCGCAACACCCCTATGAGCGTGTTTGGAATCGGCACGGGTTGGCTGTCGGTGGCGCATATCCTGGTGCCGGTCGGCTTCTACTGTGTCTTTATGACCAACCGGCGCTATGGCCCGGCCTATGCCTTCGCTCAGGTCGCTACGACTCTGGCGCTGGTCGCAGGGCTGGTGCTGTTCGCCCGCGATGTCCTCGATCAGATTCTGCCGCTCGATTCGGCGCCCTCGGTACGCGAGGCGGTGGCGTTCGGCGGTGCGTTCTTCCTGGCGAGTTTCGTCGCCATCGTGGCGTTTGATGGCGCCCGCGGCCCGCACTGGTGGACGGCGCCGCTGATCGGTTTCCTCGCTGCCACGCTTCTGTTCGGCGTCGCCTTCTTTGCCGGTTTCTATGCCGGCACGTCCGCGATTTGGCTGGACCGGGGCTTGCAATACATGGGTGTGATCGCGGCCGAGGGTCTGGTTCTGCTCATTCCATTCTGGGCGATGCGCCGCATGGTGCCGCCGATGCCGGGGTTTGGCGGTTACTGAAATTATGGGGGGCTGTGGCGAAAAGGGGGGCGATGAGCCCCCCTTTTTGTTTTTCCTATAGCCCCTTCGCTACGGTTTCGTCGGGAACGTAGGTTCCACCATGGAGAACGGTGGCAAACACCTCTTCGGAGCGTTGCAGGAAGGCGCCTTGTTTGTCGGGCGTGTAGTTGTTGTGCTCGGATTCGAGCATCGGAATGATTTCGTGCGGCACGGCGATCTGGTTGACGGCCGAGAGCACGCTGGCCGGCGGGCAGGTGGTGTCGATGAAGCCGACCGCGGCCAGTGTCGGCGCCGTGATCTTGGCGGCGAAGTTCGCTGTGTCGAAATAGCGCGCCGTTTCGGCCACGGCCGGATTGCTGACCGGCCAATTGGGATAGGGCGCCAGGCGGCCGTTGAGGGTGCCTTGCGTATCGGCGCCTGACGGCTCGTTGACGACCACGGCGGTGATCTTGCCGGGATTGAGACCGGCAGTGACCAGACTCTGATGACCGCCCATGCTGGTGCCGGTGACGACGACGGTCTTCTTGTTCCATTCCGGCAGCGAGCGCACCCAATCGAGGGCGCGGGTGTCGCGCAGATACATAGCGAGGAAGTACGACGTCTCGCGGCTGGTGTTGCCGATCTCGGAGTAGTTCGCCGGCGTACCGATGGCCGTATCCGGTGCCATGTCATGCGAGTCGACATTGAAGCACAGCCAACCCTCAGCGGCGCGACTGGCGCAGATCGATGGGATCAGGGCGTAAACCCCGGCCCATTGATACTGGATCATCGCCGGGTAGGGGCCTTTCTTGGTCGGTACCGCGAGATAGCCCTGGACGTGCGAATTGAGGCTGTCGAGCACGACTTTGTAGAGTTTTACGCCCGGCATTGGGGCAGGGATTTCCGTCAGTACCGCTTTCATCGGCACCTTGGCGAGCTCTGCCAGCTTGGCGGCCCAGAAGGCATCGAAATCGGCCGGACGGGGCGCACTGGCTTGAATATTGGCGGGCGCGACGGCCGCTCCCACGATCGCGAGGTGAGACTGAATCGGCGGCAGATGCGCCGGTATCCGGGGCGCCGCGCACGGCGCAGAGATCAGGCACAGGTCGGGGTATTTCGCGAAGATCGGCTTCAGCGCCTTGTCTTTTTTCACCACGACGGCTTTGAGGGTCGCGTTGATGCGGCTGGCCTCGTCAGGCGCCGGGCCCGGCAGCGGGGCGCGATCGATGGTGACGTAGATCATGCCGGGATGATCGAGGCTGGCGGAAATCTCGCCGCGGCCCTTGCTGAGGTCGAGCGTGCCGTTGCCGATTTCCACCGCACCGTTGGAGCGGACCGTATAGGTGTAGACCGGGTGCGTGGAGGCGCCGGGCACCGCCGTTACGGTCCAGCCGGCCTTCTCGCCGACGGCATAGATGCCGCTGGCTTTGACTGGCGCAAAATTCAACTCAGCGGCACTGACCTCGAAACACGAGGCGGCCGCCATCAGGCCTGCGAATAGCAGTGCGATGCGGAATTTCATCATGGGCTTCCCTGACAGCGTTTTCTGAATTTGTCCGCCCGGGCCAACCTCACGTCAAGAGTGCTTGCGGCGGCGGCCTTTGCGCGGATCGCGGCGAGAGGCACGCCGGTTGTCCTCTTCGGCGAACAGGCCGATGAGCTGATCGGTCATGGCGCCGCCGAGCTGTTCGGCATCGACGATGGTGACCGCGCGGCGGTAATAGCGCGTCACGTCGTGGCCGATGCCGATGGCCGCCAATTCCACCGGTGAGCGGTTCTCGATGAAATCGATCACTTTGCGGAAGTGACGTTCAAGGTAATTGCCGTTGTTGACCGACAGCGTCGAGTCGTCGACCGGGGCACCGTCCGAGATCACCATCATGATCTTGCGCGCTTCCGGCCGCCCGATCAGGCGGTTGAAGGCCCACATCAAGGCTTCGCCGTCGATGTTCTCTTTGAGCAGGCCCTCGCGCATCATCAGGCCGAGGCTCCGCCGCGCCCGCCGCCAGGGCTCGTCGGCGTTCTTGTAGATGACGTGGCGCAGGTCGTTGAGCCGGCCGGGCTGCAGCGGCTTGCCGTCGGCGATCCATTTTTCGCGGGCCTGGCCGCCTTTCCACGCCCGTGTGGTGAAGCCGAGGACTTCCACTTTGACGCCGCAACGCTCCAGGGTGCGCGCCAGGATGTCGGCGCACATCGCCGCCACCATGATCGGGCGTCCCCGCATCGAGCCGGAATT
>JAATGK010000298.1 GCA_015654715.1 Alphaproteobacteria bacterium | reverse complement strand
GATCACCTGCGGCGGTTCGTGCAAGGTCAGCAGCAGCAGCACCAGCGCGATATAAAGCACCTGCACCACCGTAGAAACCTTGCCGACCATCAACGGTTTGACTTCCAGCGGCAGCGTCAGCAGCTTTGCCAGCAGCACGCCGAGCACGATGGCGACATCGCGCCCGATCACCAGAACGGTCAGTTGCCACGGCACCGCATGGACATAGGTGAGAGTCAGGAAACTCGCCAGCATCAGCAGCTTGTCGGCGGCCGGATCGAGCCAGGCCCCGAAACGCGACGCCAGCCCGAATTTCTTGGCCAGAAAGCCGTCGGCGGCGTCGGACAGACCGGCGAAGCAGAACACCAGCAGCGCCGGAAGATCCGCACCATGCAGGATCAGCCAAGCGGCAATCGGCGCGGCGACGAGGCGGAGCGCGGAGAGAATATTTGGGGCTTGCCGCAAGACGGCGTTCATGGCTGGACCGTAGCGGCGCCTTGCACAATCTGCCAGCTACCTCCGCTTGCCCTGAGCAAAACGCCGGCCTGGGCCAGCGCCGCCTTCAATTGCTCGGGGGAGCCGATATAGGAGATCGTCAGCCGCGCCTCGCCGACGTCCATCGCCGCGACGTTCACCGAGGCCACATTCGGGACACTCGTGATCGCGTTTTCGAGGCTGGCAAACTGGCCGAGCGAGGCGATGCGTACGGCGGCCGTAAGCTTGCCCTTCTGGCCGTAATCGACGGCTTTCTGGTTCTTCCACATGTCGTCGATGGCGCGCATGGTGGCATCGGCGGCGCCCGGATAAGTGGCCGTCGCGCTCTGCAGCAGCGGGACTTCAAAGCTCGTCTTCATCGGCATTTCGCCCTGGCCGAGCCGTTTGATCGTGACCTGCAGCTTGTTGCCGGCCGGAGTGGCCTGCACCAGCAAGGCTTCCGTCGCCCTGATGCGGGCGGCCACCGTTGCCACTTGCTCCCAATTGGCGGTGTCGAAATTGAGCCCGGCGAGATACGTCATGTCGGCCGCATCGCCGGGTGGCAGTGCAAATGGCACCGGCGCGGTGGCGAAGCGCGGGCTTGCGAAGGCCGCCGTCCAGCTCGAGCCGCGGGCAAAGCCCGGCGCCATCGGCACCAGCAGCACGCGCTTGGCGGCGACGGAAGTGTAGGGAATGCCGGCGCTTTGGAGGACGCGCGCCACCATCTCGGAATTAAAGGTGTAGGTCATGTCGGCGACGTAGCGCGTCGTCGAGCGGCGCTCGTTGCTCGGCAGATAGCCGATCACCATCTTTTGCAGCGTGGCGGCGTCGAGCGCCGGTTGGCGGGTCCAGTCCTGCTGCCGCGTCAGACGCCGGAACAGGATATTCCACGCCGTCGGACGACCGCTGGCGACGGCGGCGGTCCGCGCCTCGGCGACCGACTTGGCGGACGCGTCGACATGAATGCCGCTGACCTCGAAGGTCGGGTCGGCCACGGCCGCCGGAGCGTTAACAACGCAGGAAATTGCAAGCGCCAGAACCAGCGCTGGAAGGCGAATGAGGCGATACATCTGGAAACCCGTCCTGGATGGGGCGACTATACCGGCCCGCCGCCGCCCATGAAAGCGCTCTTCCGCCCCTATCATCGTGTTGTCGCACCACCACGATCACGCCTACCCAAGCGCGCTTTTCACAAAAAAATGGCGGACCACAAGGCCCGCCAAGTTCAGGGAGAGACTTTCAAAGGAACGAACGCACACAAAACAGGGATCAGCCCGGGACGGCCAATCCCTCAAACAATGCCGTCGTGAGATAACGCTCGGCGAAATCAGGGACGATCACCACGATGTTCTTGCCGGCGTATTCGGGACGCTGGCCGACTTCGAACGCCGCCGTGATCGCCGCACCGGCCGAAATGCCGACCGGAATGCCTTCCAGCCGCGCCAGCTTGCGCGCCGTCGACAGCGCCGATTCATTCGAGATGGTGACGATTTCGTCATAGACCGAGGTGTCGAGCACCGCCGGTACGAAGCTCGGCCCAATGCCCTGGATCTTGTGCGGCCCCGGCTTGCCGCCCGACAGCACCGGCGAATCTTCCGGCTCTACAACGATAACCTTGACGGGCTTACGCTTCTTCAGCACCTGGCCGATGCCGGTAATGGTGCCGCCGGTGCCCGAGCCTGCCACCACCACATCGACGTCGCCGTGGGTGTCGTTCCAGATTTCCTCGGCCGTGGTGCGGCGATGGATTTCCGGATTGGCGGGATTATCGAACTGGCGCGGGCTGACCGCGTCGGGAATGGTGTTGAGAAGCTCCTGCGAGCGAGCGATGGCGCCTTTCATGCCGCCTGCCGCCGGCGTCAGCACCAGTTCGGCGCCGAGGAACGCGAGCATCTTGCGGCGTTCGAGCGAGAACGATTCCGGCATGCACAGGATCAGCTTGTAGCCGCGGGCCGCCGCGACGAAAGCGAGCGCGATACCGGTGTTGCCGCTGGTGGGTTCGATCAGCGTCGTCTTGCCCGGGGTGATTTTGCCGTCGCGTTCGAGCGCATCGATCATGGCGACGCCGATGCGGTCCTTCACCGAGGCAATCGGATTGAAGAACTCAAGCTTGAGAAGGATGTTCGCTTTGACGCCTTCCTGCTGCGGCAGGCGCGCCAGCTTCACGATGGGCGTATCGCCGACGGTTTCGGTGATCGAATTGTAGACGCGGCCGCGCCCCGGGGCGCGGAAGGTGGGGCTATCGGCATAGGCGACAGACATGGCGGATTCTCCTGCTTAAGGCGCGCAACCAAACACTTATACAGAAGTTATCGCAGTAACCTGATAATGTCCAGGATATTTGTAGAGAATATATTGTATTACACAATTTGAGTGTGTAATAGTTTCGGGCCCGCCGGATATGTCATGAAGCTGTGTGCACGCCGCCGCACCTTCTTGCGCGCCCGGCCCTGTCAAGCCTAGAGCTTTTCACCGTTTCACCGAAACGATGAAACGCTCTAAACGAAACCGTCACCCTGAACGAGCTGCCGATGTCCACAGATCCCACCCCGATCACCTACAAGGATGCGGGCGTTGACATCGATGCCGGCGAAGCCCTGGTCGAGCGCATTGCGCCGGCCGCCAAAGCGACCCGCCGGCCGGGGGCCGATGCCGATCTCGGCGGCTTCGGCGGCCTGTTCGACCTCAAGGCGGCGGGCTACAGCGACCCGGTGCTGGTGGCCTCCACCGACGGCGTCGGCACCAAGCTCAAGATCGCCATCGATACCGGCCATTACGACGGCCTTGGCCAGGATTTGGTGGCGATGTGCGTCAACGACATCGTCGTGCAAGGCGCGGAACCGCTGTTCTTCCTCGACTACTACGCCACCGGCAAACTGAAAGTGGATGCCGCGGCGAAAATCGTCGAAGGCATTGCGCGCGCCTGCAAAGATTCCGGCTGCGCCTTGATCGGCGGCGAGACGGCGGAGATGCCCGGCCTTTATGCGCCGCACGATTTCGATCTCGCCGGGTTTTCGGTCGGCGCCGTGGAGCGCGATGCCATCCTGCCCAAGACCGCCGCTATGCGCGCCGGCGATGTTTTGATCGGCGTCGGCTCGTCAGGCGTGCATTCCAACGGCTTCTCGCTGGTGCGCCGCGTGGTCGAGCGGGTCGGCGCGTCGTACGATTCCTGCGCGCCGTTCGCCAATCCGCTGACCCTCGGCGAAGCCCTGCTGACCCCGACACGGCTTTACGTCTTAAGTGGGCTGGCGGCGATCAAAACCGGCGGCGTCAAAGGCCTTGCCCACATCACCGGCGGCGGCCTCACCGAAAACACGCCGCGCGCCCTGCCCGCCGGACTCGATGCCGAAATCGACCTCGGCGCCTGGACCTTACCCGGCGTGTTCGCTTGGCTGGCCCGCGCCGCCGCCATTCCGGCCGACGAAATGCTGCGCACCTTCAATTGCGGCATCGGCCTGATCGCCGTGGTGGCGCCCGAGCGGGCCGACGCCGTGCTGGAGGCGTTCCGCAGCCACGGCGATGCGCCCTACATCATCGGCAGCTTGGTGCCCGGCGACGGCGAGGCCAAGGTGCGCTATAGAGGAAAACTGAAGTTATGAAGAAGCGCGTTGGCATCCTGATCTCCGGCCGCGGCAGCAACATGCGCTCGCTGATTGCGGCGGCCTCGCTGCCCGGATTTCCGGCCGAGATCGTTCTGGTGATTTCCAACGCCATCAATGCCGAAGGCCTGCAACACGCGGGTGCCGCGGGCATCGCGACGAAAGTCGTTTCCCACAAGGCCTATGAAACCCGCGAGGCGTTCGATCGCGCCGTCGCCGATGAACTCGAAACAGCCGGCGTTGAGATCGTCTGCCTGGCCGGATTCATGCGCATTCTGTCGACCTGGTTCACCCGCCATTGGGAGGGGCGCCTGCTCAACATCCATCCCTCGCTGCTGCCGCTGTTCAAAGGCGTGCATGTGCATGAGCAGGCTTTGGCGGCGGGCGTGCGGGTGTCGGGCTGCACCGTGCATTTCGTGGTGCCCGAGCTCGACGCCGGTCCGATCATCGCCCAGGCCGCGGTGCCGGTGGCGATCGACGACACCGCCGATACGCTTGCGGCCCGCATTCTGGTCGAAGAGCACAAGCTATACCCCGTCGCGCTGAAGCTCGTCGCCGAGAGGCGCGTGCGCCTCGAAGACGGCCGGACGGTATTTTTGAAGGGCTAGCTCATGCCTAAGAAATTCTCGCTCGGCAATTTCCTGCGCCGGTTCGGACTGTTGCGGCTGGTGGTGTTTTTCCTCGTCCTCGGCCTCGCCTATGCCGGACCGCAAATCCTGTTGCAGCTTCAGATCCTGCCGCATCTGGCCAAGGAATTGCGCGGGCCGGTAGCGCTGGGCACGGCGGTCATCACCGGCGTCTTGAGCATCAGTGTCTACGCCCTTTTGGTCGGCTGGCTCGAGCGCCGCGACATCATCGAGCTTGGCCTGCGGCGCGGCCTGCCGCTGGCGATCGTCGGGATGGTATTGGCGGTCCTGATGTTCGCGATCGTCTATGCGGTGCTGTTCGGCGCCAAGGCCGCCGTCTGGCAAGGGTTCGGCAGCACCTATTGGCTCGTCGGTATGGCCGCCATGGCGATCGTGTCGGGGGTCTGCGAAGAGCTGATCTTCCGCGCCGCCATTTACCGCATCACCGAAGACATGTTCGGCACCACGATCGCGCTGGTCATCTCCGCGGTCGTTTTCGGCTTGGTGCATCTGGCCAATCCGCACGCCACGCTGATCGCCGGGATCGCAATTGCGCTCGAGGCCGGCATCCTGCTCGGGGCAGCTTATGCGGCGACGCGCAATCTGTGGTTCCCGATCGGCATTCATATCGGATGGAATTTCGCCGAGGGCGGCATCTTCGGCGCCTCGGTCTCGGGCGGCCGGGCCGGACACGGCCTGCTCAATATTCCACTCTCCGGCCCCGACTGGCTCACCGGCGGCGGCTTCGGTCCGGAAGCCTCAGCGGTGACGATCGTCGTCTGCACCGCAGCGGGCCTTTATTTCGTGATCCAGACGATCCGCAAAGGCCGCTGGTGCCGCGCCGGATTCAGGATGTTGTTGGACTGAAACGGAACGCGTTTCGCCGGAATCCCTTTACCCTCCCCTTGAGGGAGGGTCGAAAAATCGAAGCGAAAGCGGAGATTTTTCGGGGAGGGGTACGTCGAGGTTTGTGTCGCGACATACCCCTCCCCGAAATTCCCGCTCGCTACCGCTCGCGCAAATTTCGACCCTCCCTCAAGGGGAGGGTAATTTGGCATGAATGTCTTCCGCTCTAAATCAGCGTCAACGCGTGCAGCGTTCGGCGCCAATGGGCTTCCCGCTTCTTGAGCAGGATGGGGAGCATCATCTCGTTGTCGTCGCTGACTTCCTCGAGCGTCTCGAACGTGAACGCCGTCTCGCCATGCGTCGTCCAGGCTTCCTGCAACGATTTGCCGGGAAAGCTGCCCATGCGAAGCTGAAACCATAGCCCCGGCTGCCGCTTGGGCAGATCGGGCGCTTTGGCCACCCACACTTCATGACTCGCTGTGCAACGCACCGCGAAGATGCCGGGCGTCGCCTTCTGCTCCTTGTAGGTGCGCGAAAGCTCTTTCTTGTGGGCGTTATCCATTGGCGATCTGTTCCGAAATCTCCCATAGGCGTTCGGCATCCGCCCCATTGCGGGCGGCGCGCGAAGGGGTGATGGGCTTGCACTTATACCAATAGGTGCCGCCCTTACCATCAATATCGGGGGCCGACGCCAGATGCACGATGGTGCGCGCGCCCTTTTCCGGCGAAATCGCCGCCAGCGTCTTCAACACTGCGAAGGCCGTGCCGAGAAAACCGCGGTTGTTGGCGGCAAACCGCGTCGCAACGAAGCCGGGATGCAGACAGACGGCGGTGACGCCGGCTGCCTCCAAGCGCCGCGCCAGCTCGCGCGTGAACAGGATGTTGCACAGCTTGGACGTGCCGTAGACGCGAAAGCCTTTGAAGCCGTGCTCGAACTGGAGATTGTCGAAATCGAGCCGTGCCGCCAGATGGGCGTCGGATGCGGTCGACACGATGCGGGCGCCCGGCTTCAGATTCTTGATGAGACCGTTGGTGATGACGAAATACGCCATGTGGTTCAGCGCAAACGTCCGCTCCAAGCCATCGACGGTGACCTCACGCGTCGCGAACAGCGCCCCGGCGTTGTTGATCAGGACGTCGATAGCGGGCTCCGCGGCGGCGATTTCGGCGGCGACACGTTTCATCTCGGCGAGCGAAAACAGATCGGCGATATGAAACGCATGCGCCGCACCGGGATTGGCTTTTGCCAGTTTGGCGAGCGTGGTTTCCGCCCGTGCCTTGTCGCGCGCCACGAAAACGATTCGCGCGCCCTTTTCCGCCAACCGAATGGCGGCCACTTCGCCGATGCCCGACGTGCCCCCGGTAATGACGACGGTTTTGCCCTTCATGCGCTGCGCCTCTTCCACACTCATGCGGTGTAGCATACTCGTGCGCGGGCCAACGGCAAAAACGCGCCAGCCTTACGACCGGCGCGCCGCAAAAGGAAAATAGTCCCGAAAAATCAGCCGACGATGTCGAGATCGGAGAAGAAGAACTTGATCTCGTTGGCGGCGGTTTCGGGGGCGTCGGAGCCGTGCACCGAATTGGCTTCCATCGACTCGGCAAAATCCTTGCGGATGGTGCCGGGGGCGGCTTTGGCGGGGTTGGTGGCGCCCATCACTTCGCGGTTCTTGGCGATGGCGCTCTCGCCTTCCAAGACCTGTACCACGACCGGGCCGGAGGTCATAAAGGCCACCAAGCTGCCGTAAAACGGCTTTTCGGCGTGAACGGCGTAAAACGCCTTGGCCTGGATCTCGGACAGGCGGATGCGGCGGGACGCCACGACCCGAAGGCCCGCCTTTTCGAACCGCGCGACGATCTCGCCGGTCAGATTGCGGCGGGTTGCGTCGGGTTTGATGATCGAAAGCGTGCGTTCAACGGCCATTTCCTGCTCCCATTATTTTTGAAAAGTTGCGCGGGTTATAGCCGCGCCCTTTGCAGCGGCGCAAGGCATGCTAAAAGCCCTCCCATGCTGACGATCGACAATGTGACAGTACGGATCGCGGGGCGCGTCATTCTGGACGGCGCCAGCGCCAGTGTGCCTGCCGGTCGCCGCGTCGGCCTGGTGGGACGCAACGGCTGCGGCAAGTCGACCTTGCTCAAGGCCATCCAGGGAATCATCCACCCGGACGGCGGCGAAACCTCCACCCCGAAGGACTGGCGCATCGGCGCCCTGGCGCAAGAAGCGCCCTCCGGCCCGCAACCCTTGATCGAAACCGTGCTGTCGGCCGACAAGGAACGCACGGAACTGCTGGCGCGCGCCGAGACTGAAACCGACCCGCATGCCATCGCCGAGATTCACGCCCGGCTGCACACCATCGATTCCTATTCGGCGCCGGCGCGCGCGGCCGAGATTCTGGCCGGCCTCGGATTCCCCGATGCGGATCAGCAGCGGCCGTGTTCGGAATTTTCCGGCGGCTGGCGGATGCGCGTGGCGCTGGCGGCGGTGCTGTTCGCGGCGCCCGATCTGCTGCTGCTCGACGAGCCGACCAACTACCTCGATCTCGAAGGCGTGTTGTGGCTGGAGGATTATCTCAAGCGCTATCGCGGCACGGTGCCGATCGTCAGCCATGACCGCGACCTCCTCAACACCGTCGCCGAATTCATCCTGCATCTCGAACACGGCAAGCTGACGCTTTACACCGGCGGGTACGACGCCTTCGTCGAGACCCGCGCCATGAAGCGGGCGCTGGATGAAGCCTCCGCCAAAAAGGTCGATGCGCAACGCAAACATTTGCAGGCCTTCGTCGAACGCTTCCGTTACAAAGCATCCAAAGCCAGCCAGGCGCAGAGCCGCATCAAGATGCTGGAGCGGCTGCAAACCATCGATATTCCGATGGACGAGCATGTGGCGCCGATCCGCTTGCCGAAAGCCACCGGCGCCAGTCCGCCGCTGATCACGCTGGAAAATGCTTCAGTCGGCTATACCCCCGGCAAGCCGGTGCTGACGGGAATGAACCTGCGCTTCGATCCCGACGACCGCATTGCGCTTCTGGGCAAGAACGGCAACGGCAAATCGACTCTGGCCAAACTGCTGGCGAGCAAGCTGGAACCGATGGGCGGGGTGATGACCCGCGCCAAGAAAATGATCCCGGGTTATTTCGCGCAGCACCAGCTCGAAGAACTCAACGGCGACATCACGCCGGTCGATACGCTAAGCCGCCTGCGGCCGGCGCTGTCGCTGTTGCAAGTGCGCAATGCCTTGGGCGGGTTCGGCTTCTCCGCCGACAAGGCGCTGACCAAGGTGAGCAATCTTTCCGGCGGCGAACGGGCGCGGCTGATGCTGGCGCTGGCGACGCTCGACCATCCCAATTTGCTCATCCTGGACGAGCCGACCAACCATCTCGATATCGACGCACGCAATGAGCTTTTGAATGCGCTGAACGATTTCGACGGCGCGGTGATCCTGATCAGCCATGACCGCCGCCTCTTGGAAGCCACCGCCGACCGCCTGATGCTGGTGGCCGACGGCCGCGTCGTTCCGTTCGACGGCGATCTCGACGATTACCGCCGCTTCCTGCTCACCCCCGATGCCACGCCGAAAACGCACGCCGCCGAGCCGAAGCAGACCAAGGAAGATGCGCGGCGCGAAGCGGCGGAAAAGCGGCGGCGCCTGAAGCCGCTGAAAGACAAAGTCGATGCGGCGGAGCACCAGATCAATGCTCTGACGGCGGAAATCAAAAAGCTCGACGCCGCGCTCGCCGATCCGCTGCTGTTCGTGCACGATCCGAAAAAAGGCACCGCGGTCTCGAAAAAACGCGCCGACGCGGTGAAGAAACTCCAAGCCGCCGAGGAACGCTGGCTCGCGGTGCACGAAGACTACGAACAGGCGGCGGAGTAGACTGCCACGGGGGCGAGGATCCGAAGATGAACTTTCAAATGAACGCGCACGAACTGACCCAGATTTTTCTTGTCGTCTTCGTCGTGGTGATCGCGATCTTTCTCGGCCGCCGCTCGCTGGAAGGGCTGCGCACCGGCGCGATGCGCGTTTACGGCATTGGCGGCCCCCGGGTTTATCTGCGCCGGTACCATCCGAAAGAATATTGGTTCTGGATAATCTGCCACCTCGCCGTCGCGCTCGCCTCGGGGCCGTACATGGTCTACGCCATCACGCATTCCTGAAACGCCAAAAGCGGACAGGCAGCACATCCGCCTCCGGTTGCGGTCCGGCCCAGCGGCAAAATCAGACTGCCGCCGGCCGATGATTGGGCGGATCGGCTTTATAGGGCGCGATCTTGATCTTGCCTGCCCGCTTGCGGACCACCGCGATGTCATAGCTGTTTTGCATCCGCATCAGCGTATCCATCGAAACGCCGAACGCTTTCTCGATCCTGAGCGCCATTTCGGGCGATAGATTTGCCCGTTGGTTCAACATGGCCGACAGCGCCGCCCGCGTCACGCCAAGCACAACGGCGGCGTCCGTTACCGAAAGTCCCAACGGCTCGATAATTTCGCTCTTCACAAACCCGCCGGGATGGGCGGGATTCTTCATGCGGATGCCTTGCGTCGCGCTCATGGCCGTCTCCTCAAAGCGCATTTCCGAAAAGTGTGGAGCGGCTTTCGGAAAAAGGCGCAATAGAACAGTTAATGGTAATCTTCATAGTCCAAGTCGGATGATCTCGATTTCCGACTGGTCGATGCGAAACGTCAACCGCCAGTTTTTCGTGACAAACAAGCTCCAGCACTCCTTGCGGTCGCCGGTTAGCCGATGCGCTTTCCAGCTTGGCACCGTCCGCAGCTCTTCCTCGCGCTCCATGTCCTGAAGAAAAGAAATCATCCGCCGGAGTTTCGGTACGACGGCAGGCTGAAGTCCGGCGACAACATCATCCTCGATGAACCGGCGAAGACCTTTATGGATCACGTTTCTGATCTTCATGGCGGACGCCACCAGAGCAGTTGTATAGTGTCAAGCTACACAATACATTTTCTGCATTCTTGGGGAATGGCAAGATCGCCGCGACTTCTACCCGATCTCGTTCAGCCAGCGGCCAAACACGGCGACGGCCTGGGCGGCGTAGGTCGGGGCGCGCTCGGCGGCTTCGCGGCGCAAAGCGGCAATATCGATTCCGGCTTTCGCGAGCTCGACCGCATGACCGACCAGCCAGCGCTCCAGCTTGCTGGGATCGGCTTCGAGATGGAATTGCAGCGCCAGCGCATCCGCGCCGTAAGCAAACGCCTGATTGGGATAGATGTCATTTGACGCCAGGCGCGTCGCGCCTTGTGGCAGATCGAACGTGTCGCCATGCCAGTGCAGCACCGCGCCATCGGCCAGCGGCGCCAGAGCGGACGCGGTGCCTTCGGGCGTAAGGCTGACGCGGCCGAAGCCGATTTCCTTGGTACCGCCGAAAAAAACGCGCGCGCCCAACACCTGTGCCATCGCCTGCGCCCCGAGGCAGATGCCGAGCGTGGGCTTGTTCGCCTTAAGGCGCTTCTCAATTGCCGCCAGTTCGCCCTTGAGGAAAGGATAGGTCTCCGTCTCATAAATACCGATCGGCCCGCCCAAGACGGCCACCAGATCGGCCTGTTGCAGCGCCGGATCGGCGAGATCGTCGAGGGCCGCATCGCGATAGCTGACGTTCCAGCCGAGCGCGGTCAGCAGCGGCTCGATCAGCCCGAGGTCCTCGAAAGCGACATGGCGAAGCGCAATGGCGGTGCGGGTCATGGTAAAATACCTCTGAAAACCAACAGATTCTGTGCTCCGATTCGCTGCGGCGCGACAGCGAAACGCCCCGGCGCCGTGCTAATATGGCACCGGGTCGGACTCGAGAGAGGCGAGCATGCCGGCAAATATCCTCATTCTGGGCGGGACCGGATTCACCGGACGGCTGATCGCGCGGCATCTCTTGGAATACGCCGACGCCGTCGTCACGATTACCAGCCGCCGCCTTGAAAAGGCGCAAGAAGTTGCCGGCGATCTCGGCCGCGACCGCCCGGGCCGCGTACTCGCCGTGTACGCCGATGCCGCCAACGCCGCCTCCTTGCGCGCCGCGATGGCGGGCCAGACGCTGATCGTGGTGGCGGCGCCGACCACGGCTTATGTCCAGACGGTGGCGCGGCTGGCGCTGGACCTCGGCGTCGATTATCTCGACGTGCAGGTCGGTGCCAAGAAATTCGCCTATCTGGAAGCGATCGCGAGCGAGATCGAAGCCAGCGGCCGTTGCTTCATCACCGAAGCGGGCTTTCATCCCGGCCTGCCCGCGGCGCTGGTGCGCTTCGCCGCCGACCATTTCGACAAGATCGAGAGCGCGATCACGGCGTGCCATCTCTCCATCGGCCGCGACATCCCCTATTCCGAAGCGGTCGACGAGTTGGTGGAGGTGGTCCGCTTCTATCGCGCGCAAGTCTTCACCGGCGGCCATTGGACCAATCCCAAGGCAGTTCAGATCCGCAAGATCGATTTCGGCGGCGACATCGGTGTGCGCACCTCCTATTCGCTGTTCTTCGAGGAATTGCGGCCGCTGCCGGAGCGGTTTTCGTCGTTGCAGGAGACCGGTTTTTCATGGCCGGGGGTCCTTGGTTCGTCGACTGGTTCGTCTATCCCGCCGCGATGGCGATTTTGAAACTGCTGCCCTACGCAACGAAAACCGTCGGGCATCTTTTGTGGTGGGGCATGACGCGGTTCCAGAGGCCGCCCTACCGCACCGAGTTGATCGTCCAGGCCCGCGGTCGGCACGCCGGGCAGATGACGCATTTCGAAGCGGCGGTGTCGCATCGCGACGCTTACGAACTCACGGCCATCCCGGTCGCCGCCGCGATTTTGCAATATCTCGAAGGCCTCGGACGGCGCCCCGGCTTGTGGCTGATGGGCCACCTCGCCGATCCCCGCCGCCTCCTCACCGACATGAAACGCATGGGCGTCAAAGTGCGGACGAAGATGGACTAAACCAGTTCCGCAATCCTTTGACGCACCCAGCGCAGACCGGGATGACCGTCGGCGCGCTCGTGCCAGACCATGGTCATGGCGAAGCCCTGAACCGGCAGCGGCGGTTCGCGCACCATCAAAGCCGCGGAACGCCCGCGCGCCAGCCGCTCGGGCACCAGCGCCACAAAATCCGAACGCGACACGATTTCCAGCACGAACAGAAACGACGCCGCCGACGTCACCACTTTGCGTTTCCGTCCGCGGGCGGCAAGCGCCTCGTCGACCGGGGTGGCGAAGCCGCCGCCGCTCGGCGATACGATCACATGCTCGAATTTGAGAAAGGCGTCCAGTGTCGGGCGCCGGCGCAGCCGCGGATGACCGCGACGGCCGATCAGCACATAGCGCTCCTGATAGAGGACGCGGGCGCGCAAACCCGGCGGCGTCAGTTCAGGCGTGATGAACGCCACATCCACTTCGCCGCGCGCCATCTGACCTTCGAGCCGCGACGAATCGAGCGCGCGCACCGCCACCCGGATGCCGGGCGCGCTTTTGCGCAACGCGAGCACCAGCGGGACGATCAGCACACTTTGGGCGTAGTCGGAACAAGCGATGGCGACCGTCAGTTCGGCCTTGGCGGGATCGAAACTCTGGTGGCTCGACAGAGCGGCGCGCAGTTCGTCGAGCACGGGCCGCAGCCGCCCAACTAGCGCCAGCGCCTTGGCGGTCGGTATCATGCCGCGATGAGCCGGGATCAGCAGCGGATCGCCGAACAGGTCGCGCAGCCGGTTCAGCCGGGCGCTGAGGGCGGGCTGGCTGAGATGAAGCTGTTCGGCGGTGCGGGTGACGTTGCGCGCGGATACCAGCGCCTCCAGGGCGACGAGCAGATCGAGGTCGGGCCGCGTACTATCCATAATGTGGATAGTAGAGCAAAGATCGTGCAATTTCACAAATAGCTCCATCAAGGGCAGATTGCCCCCCGCAACCCGGACCACGAGCCCTGCGATGTCCAAGACCGTTCTGATCGTCTTTGCCCACCCCGATCCCAAATCGCTCACCCGCCAGTTGACGGACGTGGCGATCGAAGCGCTGGAAAACCAAGGCCATCGCGTGCTGGTGTCGGACCTTTACGGGATGGGCTGGAAAGCGGTCTACGACGACGGCGACTTCCCGGCGCGGCGCGATCCCGAACGTCTCGATTTTGCCGCCGAATCCAGCCACGCGTATGAGACCGGAACCCAGCCCGCCGATGTCGTGGCGGAGCAGAAAAAGATTCTCGCGGCGGACGCCGTGATCCTGCAGTTCCCCTTGTGGTGGTTCGGTATGCCCGCGATTCTGAAGGGCTGGATCGACCGGGTGTGGGCGCGGGGTCTGGCCTATGGCATTGGCGGCACCGGCAACCAGCACCGTTATGGCGAAGGCGGCTTTGCCGGACGCCGCGCGCTGGTATCGGTGACGACCGGCGGGCCCGCCAAGGATTATGCCCCGCGCGGCATCAACGGGCCGCTCGACCAGATTCTGTTTCCGCTCACGCACGGGGCCCTGTTCTATCCGGGCATGGACGTGCTGCCGATCCACGCGCTCCACGGCGTCAATCAGCTCACCCCCGAAGGGGCCGAAACAGCCAAAGCCGCTTGGCGCGCGCGGCTGGAGCATCTGTTCGAGGAACAGCCGATCCGCTTCCGCGCGCAGAACGGCGGCGATTATCCCGACCACCACACGCTGGCCGACGATGTTGCGCCCGGCGTTAGCGGCCTTCCGGCGCACACCGCGGCTTAGGCTTCTTCCACCGCCACCACGTCCACCGGGCCGTCCGGTACATTCTCGTTGATGAGATACGCACTCAGCGGCGCCAGGGTCAGTTGCGGGCGCGCCGGGATGGTGAGGATCGCTTTGCCGCCGGCCTTGATTTGATAGGCCGCGAGCGGTTTGGCGCCGGCCACGGCCGTCTGCCAAGTGACTTTCACGCGGTCCGCATCTTTCGTCACCTTCACGTCGGTCGGCTGGATCAGGCCTTGCGCCTTTTGCTGGAAGTAATTGGTGGTGGCGCCGTATTGCGCCGCGGCGTCTTTTTCCAGCGCTTCGCGTTCGTCCTGCGTCATCGGTGCATCGGTGGCGGCGGCAAGATTGGCGACGAGTTGATCATCGGCCGGATTCTTGCGGTTGATGTGGCCGGTGCCGATGATCGTCGTGCAAACACCCGGCAGCGAAACCGTATAGCGCACCATGTCGTGGGTGTTGATCTTGGCGTTGCCGAGTTTGGTGTTGACGTCGGCGGGAGTTTTCGAGAAGCGCGCCTCTTTGCCGAAGAAGACGCCGTCGGCAAACACCTTCATGGCGATGACGCCCATGCCCTTGGCGACCGCCAGCGGCAGCACGTTGTATTGATGCGGCAGATAAAGCTTGTCGTTGACGTTGAGCGCCACCAAGAGCGTATCGAGTTCGTTGCCCTCGTCCATGCGGATCAGCCGCGACAGCACCGTGGTATCGAGATGGCCGGTAACGCCGACATGGCGGACATAGTGCTTATGCTCGGGGTTGAGACCGGTGTAGTTGGTGCCGTCGCGATAATCGAGCAGCGCCGCAAAGGCGCCGATCTGATCGGGCATCTTGCCGCCGCGTTCGGGGATACCGACATAGAGCTTCCGCACGTCCTCAAGGCTGCCGATCGCGTGCATCTGGATGCAATTGAGATAAGCGCCTTCCGGAATGAAGCCCTGGCCGTCGCCGAAGGCCTGGGTCAGGGTGCGCTTCAACTCGGTGATGGCGTTCAAGCCGGAGGCATCGGTGGGGTCCTTGGCGAAGCGGCGGCCGGTCTTGGAGGCGAAATACAGTTTTTCGCGCAGGCCCGCGTTGTAGCCGGGCTTGCCGGGCACCAGATTGAGCCGCCGGAACGCCTCGCCATAATGCACTTGGCTGGGGCCGTAGGCGTTGGCGGTGTCGAGATAATTCACGCCGAGTTCGACCGCGCGGCAGATGATGTCGGCGGCATCGACGCCATCCGGCGTCCATTGCAGCGACGCCTGGCCGCCGAGACCGAGCGGACCGACCATATGGCCGGTGCGGCCGAGCACTTTCTTGGGGATGATGCCGGTTTTGACCTTCGTGGCCGGCCCTGCGGCGAACGACGGTTCGAGCAATGCTGCCGCTGCGGCACCTACTCCGAGTGTGGACAGAAGTTGACGGCGATTGGTCATGGCGGAACCCCGGAATGCGATTTGTCGGGAGCCACTCTACGCCAATGGCAGGCGCACGGCGCGCACCACATTCGGTGCATCGCGATCAAATTGCAGTGTTCAACCGGCCAACTCGTCCTTGGCGATGCGATACCACTCGCGCTGGCGGGTGCGGTAATAACCGGGGGCGTGTTTGACGGAATCGATGATCTCGCGGAACAGCGCCTGCGCCCGGTCAGTCTGGCCGAGCTGTTTCAACAGCAAGGCGAAACGGCAGCGCGCCTCTTCGCCGGGATAGCGCGGCACCACGCATTCATACTGGCGCAGCGCATCGTCGGTACGCCCGGCGAGGTCGAGGGCGCGGGCGTAATCGAGTTCGGTGTCGGCATCGAAGGCGGCGCGATCCATATCGCGCAATTTTTCGTACGCGGCTACCGCGCCGCTGCCGTCGCCAGCCAGAAGTTTCGCGCGGGCAATTCCTTTGAGCAGGGTCGGATCGCCTTCGCCGATCGGGCCGTTCATCGCGGCCTGATAAATGTCGACCGCGTCCTGGAACATGCCGCGCTTGATGCACTCTTCGGCCAGCGCGCGCTTGGCATCGGCGGAGCCGACGCGCTCGACCTCGCGCAGCTTGTCGCGATAGCTGCGGCCGGGATCGGCCATGGTCGAGACGT
>JAATGK010000509.1 GCA_015654715.1 Alphaproteobacteria bacterium | reverse complement strand
TCGTAATCGCGCCAGGTACGGGGCAGGGATCAGGAAATGGCTGCTCAGCAGCGTAAGGAAGCCCTCCCGCGGCATGTCGCCATCATCATGGACGGCAATGGCCGTTGGGCGCGTAAGCGCCATCTGCCCCGCCAGGCGGGTCATGTCGCCGGTGTGAATGCGGTGCGCGAAGTCGTGCGCGCCGCGATCGCCAGCGGCCTCGAAGCGCTGACGCTTTATGCCTTTTCCTCCGAGAACTGGAAGCGCCCGGCGATGGAGGTGGGGGCCTTGATGGGCCTGTTCCGTCTCTATTTCCGCAATGACATGAAGGAAATCGCCGACCTCGGCGCCCGGGTGCGGATCATCGGCAATCGTACCCGCGTCGATCCCGACATCCGCAAGATGATCGAGGAGTCCGAGCACGACACCGCCCAGAACACCGGCATGAACCTGATCTTCGCCTTCGACTACGGTGGCCAGGAAGAGATTGTCGCGGCGGTGCGCGAGTTGGCCCGGGCGGCCAAGGAAGGCCGTCTCGATCCCGAGACCATCACGCCGGAGCTGGTGTCGTCGCGCCTGTTCACGAACGGTCTGCCGGAGCCCGATCTGGTCATCCGCACCAGCGGCGAGCGGCGCCTGTCGAATTTCTTGTTGTGGCAGTAGGCGTATGCCGAACTGATGTTTGTCGATACTCTTTGGCCCGATTTCGGCCGCGCGGAGTTCATGGACGCCCTTGAGCAGTTCACGCAACGCGAGCGCCGGTTCGGAGCTTTGCCGGAAGCGGTAGCGTGAGGAAAAACGGCGACAGCGCGGCAATGGCTCCGGGCCTCAAGGCGGTCAAGTTCTCCCGCGACTGGATCACCCGTCCGTTCTTTGCCGTCGTGCTGGCCGCGGCGGTGATTTTCGCCATCTTCAAGGGCAAGCCGTATCTCGAGATCGCCGTCGCGGTCGCCGTTTTGTTGGCGGCGCGCGAGTGGCATCGCCTGGTCGGCAAGGGCCGCTATGGCGCCGAGCTGTTCGCCTCGGTCGTGGTGCTGTGGACCTCGCTTGGCGCCTTCATTGTCTGGCCGCACGACCATCTGTTGCCGCTGCTCCTGCTCGTGGCGGGGACGGCGCTGGTCTTCACCGTCGCGCTTCTGCGCCGCAACAATCCGGTCTGGCAGGCGGCAGGGGTCGCTTATCTCGGATTGCCGGCGCTGGCAGTCATCGCGCTGCGCGATTTCGTGCCGCATGGTCATGGCGAGTGGGTGTTGATCGGCCTCTTCCTGATCGTTTGGGCCACTGACACCGGTGCTTTGTTTGCCGGCAATCTGATCGGCGGTCCACGGTTGGCGCCGGTGTTGTCGCCCAACAAGACCTGGGCCGGTTTCATCGGCGGGATGGTCTCGGCGGCCGTGATCGAAGCGATTTTCGTGCTGATCCTGGGCGGACACGCCGTTATGGGCGCGGTGCTCGGCGGCGGCATGGCGGTCATCGCTCATCTCGGCGACCTGTTCGAGTCCTGGGCCAAGCGTTGTTTTCACGTTAAGGACTCAGGCTCGATGATCCCTGGGCACGGCGGCGTGCTCGATCGAATTGATTCAACCCTGGCCACGCTGGTGGCCTTGGCCGTGCTTGTGCTGGTGCTCAAGCTCGATCCATTGTTTGGAGCGTTTTCATGAGGGCGGCAGCACAGCGTTGGAATGAGGCGATTCCGGATCTGACGCCGGTGTTGGCGCGCCGGGTGACGGTGCTCGGCTCGACCGGATCGATCGGCGTCTCGACCCTCGACGTCATTGCCCATGCCCGAAAAATCTACGGTGCCGACGTGCTGCCGGTCGAAGCGCTGACGGCGAACGGCAATGTCGACAAGCTGATCGAACAGGCCAAGGCGATCCGCCCCAAGCTGGCGGTCATCAATGACGAAACCAAATATGACGCGTTGAAAGCGGGTCTGTCCGGCACCGGCATTGAAACCGCCGCCGGGCGCCAGGCCGTGATCGGGGCGGCGGGCCGTCCGTCCGACGTCGTGATGGTGGCGATCATGGGCGCCGCGGCGCTCGAGCCGGCACTGGCGGCGATCGCGCGCGATGCCACTGTGGCGCTTGCCAACAAAGAATGCATCGTGGCGGCGGGAACGGTGTTCCATCGCGCCCTGGCGGCCTCCAAAGCCAAGATCGTGCCGGTCGATTCCGAGCACAACGCGGTGTTCCAGATTCTATGCGCCGTCGAACCGGAAGAGGTCGAGAAAGTCACGCTGACCGCTTCGGGCGGGCCGTTTCGCACCTGGACGCTCGACCAGATGCGCACCGTCACGCCGGCGCAGGCCGTGGCCCATCCCAACTGGTCGATGGGGGCCAAGATTTCGGTCGACAGCGCCACCATGATGAACAAAGGCCTTGAGCTGATCGAGGCGCATTTCCTGTTCGCGATGCCGCCCGCCAAGCTGGGCGCCGTGATCCATAAGCAATCGATCGTCCATGCGCTGGTCACCTATCTCGACGGCACCACGCTGGCGCATCTGTCCTCGCCCGACATGCGCACGCCGATCGTGCATGCGCTCGCTTGGCCGCGGCGGATTGCGTCGCCGTCGAAGAAGCTCGATCTGGCGGCGGCGGGCACGCTCAGTTTCGAGGCGCCGGATTTCGTGCGCTTCCGTTGCCTCAAGATCGCGCTCGATTGCCTCGACCAGGGCTGCATGTCGCCGACCATCCTGAATGCGGCGAACGAGATCGCGGTCGATACATTTCTTAAAGGGGGAATCGGATTCCTGGACATCGCGGCGGTGGTGGAGGCCACGCTGGCGAATTGTCCGGGCGCCCACACCGAGGCGGAGTCGGTGGCGGGGGTGCTTGAAACCGATGCCCGGGCGCGCGAGATCGCCCGTGGCGTCTGCCGGCGTAAGGCCTGATTGGAGAACTAATGCTGTCGATGATCCGCGATCTGATCGCCTGGGCCCCGGTAGGAATCCCGGCCTTCGTCTTCGTGATCGCCCTCGTGGTGGTTTGCCATGAGATGGGACATTTCCTCGTCGCGCGGGCCTGCGGCGTTGCGATCGACAGTTTCTCGATCTGCTTCGGCCGCGAGATTTTCGGCTGGACCGATAAGAGGGGCACCCGCTGGAAGATCGGCTGGCTGCCGCTCGGCGGTTACGTGAAGTTCAAGGGCGACGAAAACGCTGCCTCGATTCCCGATCGCGAACGGCTCGCCGGCATGAGTGAGGCGGAGAAGAAGGGGGCGTTCCCGTTCAAACCGCTGTGGCAGCGCATGCTGGTTGTGGTGGCGGGACCGGCAGCCAATTTCGTCCTCGCCTTCGTCGTTTTCACGCTGCTGTTTGCGATCGGCGGCGCCCGCACGCTGTCGACCTATGTCGGCGGCGTCCAGGAGAAGTCACCGGCGGCCGAGGCGGGGATCAAGCCGGGCGACAAAATCACCAAGGTCGACGGCAAAGCGGTGACGTATTTCCCCGATCTGGTCGATGCCATTCAGGGCAGCAAGAATCCGACTATGATCCTGACGATCGATCGGCACGGTGAGACGCTCGATGTGCCGGTCACGCCACGCGTCATCACCGTCAAAGACGCCTTCGGCACGGCCCAGAGAAGCAAAGCCATCGGGGTCGCGCGGGATGAGACAAGTCCCGAAAATATCGTGACAATTCCGATTCCCTGGACCCGGGCGCCGCTCGCGGCGGCGCTTCAGTCTTATGGCATTGCTGACGCTTCTTTAACGTATCTGTGGCGCATCGTCTCGCATCGGGCCGATGCCAGTCAGCTTGGCGGTCCGATCCGCATTGCCAAGGTGGCCAAATCGGCCGCCTCCTCGGGCTTTTACGAGCTCATGTCTCTGATAGCTTTCATTTCTGTAAGCATCGGGCTAATCAACCTTTTTCCTATTCCGCTCCTCGACGGGGGGCATCTTCTGTACTATGCATGCGAAGGCGTACTGGGACGGCCGCTTACCGAGCGGACCCAGGACGTGGGGTTCAGGCTCGGGCTGGCGTTGGTAATCGGTCTCAAGATCTTTGCCACCTGGAACGATCTTGTCAGATAGTTTGGGAGGGTCTCGGCCGGAGCACATGGCATGGCGCTGTGTGCCGCAAGATCTGAGACGAGTCAGAGACTGGTGAATGAACACTAAGGCCCTGTTCGCCCGATTGA
>JAATGK010000271.1 GCA_015654715.1 Alphaproteobacteria bacterium | reverse complement strand
TTGTTCGTGCACCATCGTGTGGTGGGTGATGGTGCTGCGGAACTTCTCCATCTGCCCCGGCGACGGCAGTTCGCCGTAAAGCAGAAGATAGCAGACTTCGAGGAAGCTCGACTTGGCGGCGAGCTGGTCGATGGAATAGCCGCGATAGAGCAAAATGCCCTTGTCGCCGTCGATATAGGTGATGTCGCTTTCGCAGCTCGCCGTCGAGGTGAAGCCGGGATCATAGGTTAACGCGCCCGTGTCGCCATACAGCCGCCGGATGTCGATGACCTCGGGACCTTGACTGCCAGCGAACACCGGAAATTCGAACGACTTGTCCTTGTAGGTGAGTGTCGCCTTTCCGGCGGGAACGGCCTTACTGTCTCTCATTGGGCTCTCCGGGCATAAACGATCTGTCGCGCTTTCGTGCAGTGCAGCAACATTCCTATACCACTGTCAATCTCTGGAATTGGCCTAAAGTACGTGCGCCCGCAGCCTGTTCACCGATTCCTCGCGCCCCAGCACGTCCAGCATGGCAAAGATCGGCGGCGAAGTGGTCTTGCCGGTCAGCGCGGCCCGCAATGGTTGTGCCACTTGCCCAAGTTTTAAACCCTTGGCCTCGGCAAAGTTGCGCGCCTTTTCTTCCAGCGCGGGACCGGTCCAGTTGGTATCAGCGGCGATGGCGAGGAATTCGCCCAGATTCCGGCGGGCGTCTTCCGACAGAACCTTGGCCGCCGCGGCGTCCAAGGAACGCGGCCCGTCGGTGAAAAGAAACTCAGCCGAAGCAGTGAGTTCGAGAAGAGTCTTCGCACGCTCCTTGAGGGTTGGCATCGCCGCGATCAGGCGTTCGCGGGCGCTGGCGCTGAGCGCCCGTGGTGGATTTTCCCGGCTGAGCAGATGCGCGACCTCATCGGCGAGGGCGCCGTTCGCCATCTCGCGGATGTAGTGCGCGTTGAGATTGTCGAGCTTCTTGAAGTCGAGCCGCGCCGGGCTTTTGCCGATGCTCTCGAGGTTGAACCATTCCACCGCCTGCGGTGTCGGGATGATCTCGTCGTTGCCATGGCTCCAGCCGAGGCGCAGCAGGTAATTGCGCATGGTCTCGGGCAGGTAGCCCATGTCGCGGTATTCGCCGACGGCCTGGGCGCCGTGGCGCTTCGACAGTTTGGCGCCGTCCGGTCCGTGGATCAGCGGCACATGGCCATAGGTCACTTCCGGCCAGCCGAGGGCCCGGATGAGTTGCATCTGGCGGGCGGCGTTGTTGAGATGGTCGTCGCCGCGGATGATGTGGGTGACGCCCATGTCGTGGTCGTCGACCACCACCGCCAGCATATACGTCGGGGTGCCGTCGGAGCGCAGCAGGATCATATCGTCGAGCTGCTCGTTGGCAAAGCGGACATCGCCCTGGACGACGTCGTGGATGATCGTCTCGCCGGTTTGCGGCGCCTTGAGCCGGATCACCGACGGTGCTCCCGCCGGGGCCTCGGACGGGTCGCGGTCGCGCCAGCGCCCGTCATAGCGGATGGGCTTGCCGGCGGCGCGTTGGGCGGCGCGCATTTCATTCAGCTCGTCCGCGGTGGCGAAGCAGCGGTAGGCGTTGCCCTCCGCCAGCAGCTTCTCGGCGATCTCGCGATGGCGGCCGGCGCGGGAGGCCTGATAGGTGATGTCGCCGTCCCAATCGAGCTCCAGCCATTTCAGGCCCTCGATGATCGCCGCCACCGCCTCAGGCGTGGAGCGCTCGCGGTCGGTATCCTCGATCCGCAGCAGGAATTTGCCGCCGGTGTGACGGGCATAAAGCCAGTTGAAGAGGGCGGTACGCGCGCCTCCGATGTGCAGCATTCCGGTGGGCGAGGGCGCAAAGCGCAGGACGGGTTTCTGGTTGTCTGTCATGATGGGGTGGGGCTTAGGTGAATCCGGGGGCGATGGCAATTTGGCACGCTGGCGGACCGGCGTCGGCCGTCCGCGGCGGGGACCTTATAGCGGCAACGCGAGGCGGAATCGCAAAAATCGTGGCTATGCCGCGGATTATTCGCGATTCCGCGCGGACCGAGCGAACCCGCTGGAGCTTGTGGATTCCGGTCGCGCTGGCGGCGGGGGCGGGGGCGTATTTCACCCTGCCGTTCGAGCCGGAGCTCGCCTGGGCGCCCGCCGCGGCCGCCGTTGCGCTGGCGTTTGGGGGCCTTGCCACTGCGGCCGAGGGGCAGGGGGCGCGCGTCACATTGGCCCTGATCGCGGCTTTCACCTTCGGTTTCGGCGTGGCGCGGTTCCGGACCGAGATGGTCGCGGCGCCGGTCCTGACCCACCGGATTGGGCCGGTGCATTTGGCTGCCCGCGTCGTGCAGTCCGAGCCGCGCGGCTACGGCAGCCGCTTGGTGCTTGAACCGGTCGCGGCCGGACGGCTCGCCGCCGCCATGCCCAAGCGCATCCGCTTGACCGTGCGCGCCCACAGCGCGGTGCCCGAGCCGGGAAGTTGGGTGCAGGTGCTCGCCATCCTGATGCCGCCGCCGGCGCCGTCGCTGCCGGGCGATTACGATTTCGGCCGCTGGGCCTATTACCAACAGATCGGCGCGGTGGGGTATCTGTATGGCAAGCCGAAACCGATACCGCCGGTGCGCGCCGAGACTTGGAGCGAGCGGGCGCGCAGCGGGCTGGAACGCTTACGCACCCGCATGACCGAGCACATCCGTGCCATCATCCCCGGCCACGAGGGCGTGATCTCGGCGGCGCTGGTCACCGGCGAGCGCGCCGACATCGATCCCGACGATCAGACCGCTTTCCGCGATTCCGGCTTGATGCATGTGCTGTCGATTTCCGGCCTGCATCTGGCGCTGGCGGGCGGCGTGTTCTTCTGGGTGATCCGCGCTTTGTTCGCGCTGTTCCCATCTATCGTGCTCAGGCATCCGATCAAGAAATGGGCGGCGGTCGGCGCGCTGCTGGGATCGACATTCTATCTGCTCATCAGCGGCTGCGAAGCCCCGGCGGTGCGCTCCTGGGTGATGCTGGCGATCATGTTCACCGCCATTCTGGTCGACCGGCCGGCGCTGTCGATGCGTTCGGTGATGCTGGCGCTGGTCCTGGTCATTTTGATCACGCCCGAAAATGTGCTCGACCCCGGCTGCCAGATGTCGTTCGCCGCGGTGATCGGATTGATCGCGCTCGCCGAATGGCAGCAGGCCCATCGCAGCGAGGACGCGACCAAAACGCTGTGGCGGCGGGCCTGGCGCTATCTGCTCGGCATTTGCGTCACCAGCACGATTGCCGGTCTCGCCACAGCGCCGATTGCGATCTTCCATTTCGACCGTGCTTCGCCGTTCGGGATCATCGCCAATTTGCTGGCACTGCCGGTGGTGGGCGTCGTGATCATGCCGGCGGCGGTGGCGGCAATGGTAGCGATGCCGGCTGGACTCGACACTTGGCCCTTAATCGCAATGGGCAAAGGTACTGCTGTGATGCTGGCGATCGCGCGCTGGGTGGCGGCGCTTCCCGGTGCCGGAACCGTAGTACCGGCGTGGCCGGCGGGGTGTGTCGCCGCAGTGATGGGCGGCGGGTTGTGGATCGCGCTGTGGCGGCGCGGCTGGCGCTGGTTTGGGTTGGTGCCGATCGGTCTCGGGCTGGTGTTTTCCCAGATGGTGACGCTGCCCGACATTCTGGTGGCGGAAGACGTTCACACCGTCGCGCTGCACTTGGACAGTGGCAAGCTCGTCTTGACCGCCAAAGCGACCGACAAATACGCCGCCGCGAGTTGGCTGCGCCGCGCCGGCGACGAGCGCCTGCCGGACGAAGCCATCGGCGGGCCGGGCTTAAAGTGCGACGCCCTCGGCTGCATTGCGCACCTGCGCGGAGTCCTCGTGGCGGTCGATGCTCGTGCCGAAGCGCTGGCAGAGGATTGTGCCAAGGCCGTGGTCGTCATCAGTGCGGTGTCGGCGCATCGCTTTTGTCGTGGACCGCGCCTTGTGATCGACCGGATCGATGCCGCGCGGGGCGGCGCTCATGCCGTTTGGCTCGGCGATCCCATCCGCGTCGAAAACGTCGAAGACCAGCGCGGTCTAAGACCTTGGTCGGCGCGCTATCAGCGCCAGACCTCGCATCAGTAACGGCGGATCAGCCCCACCAGCTTGCCCTGCACCTTGACGCGGTCGGCGCCATAGAGGCGGGTTTCGTAAGCCGGATTGGCCGCTTCCAGCGCAATCGAGTCGCCGCGGCGACGCAGACGTTTCAGCGTCGCCTCGTTGTTATCGACCAGCGCCACGATGATCTCGCCGGTGTTGGCGGTATCGGCTTCCTGGATGATCACGGTATCGCCGTCGAGAATGCCGGCGTTGATCATCGAATCGCCGGTCACTTCCAGCGCGTAATGATCGCCGCGGCCGATCATACCGCTCGGCACCGGTACATCGGCGATTTTTTGCTGCAACGCCTCGATCGGGGTACCAGCGGCGATGCGGCCGACCAGGGGAACATTGATGGCGCCTTCGGCTTCGCCCATCGGGCGGCGAGGGGAACCGGCGCCGCGCGTATCGGGAGCGGTGCCGCGGGTGCGATGGCCGGGGCTCATGCGCTGGGCTTGGCTGCGGGTCGTCGCGGGGCGCAGTGTCTCGGCCATGTTTTCGGGCAGCTTGATGATTTCGAGTGCCCGGGCGCGTTTCTCCATACGCCTGAGGAAGCCGCGTTCTTCCAGTGCCGTAATCAAGCGATGAATACCCGACTTCGACTTCAGATCGAGCGCGTCTTTCATCTCATCGAACGAGGGCGGAATGCCGGTCTCGTGCACTCGCTCGTGGATGAACATCAACAGCTCGTACTGTTTCTTGGTCAGCATTCCGCAAGGCCTCCGTAGGGTCGTCCCGCCAGGTCCACTGCGCCCGCGCCTCGAAAAGAGGTGTTTGCCGGCACAACCGCCCGTGGGCGAACAAATCCGAAACACGGGGAATCGTTCTACTTTAGTTCCTTTGTGTCGTCAACATGCCCGTGTAAGGCGAGCCGACACGTTGCAGGCGCCGCGAACGCCCGACTTCCAGAATCGAATTCGAATCGTTCCAAAGTAGATTCAACCCATTGTCCGCACGCGCTATTCGCCACGTTCTGAAGTTTTGAACGTGCCCCCGCGGGACGCCGTCTCGGTTCACATCATTCCAGTTTTGCCATTGGCTTTCGGTCTGCCCCAATCTTACCAGATACGTTGGGCTAAGGTCGCGGTCGCGCGAGTCTGCCGTTCTGCGTCGCGCGCGCCATGTTCTGGTTCGAGGAGGGGTTTATGAGCCGCCGTGTCAGACAGGCTATCTTTGCTGGAGCGATCGCCCTCAGCTTACCCGCCATGGCCCAGACGCCGGCGCCCCCGGCCTCTCCAGCAACGCCGCACACCGATAGGCCACAGAGCGATATCGCAGCGTTCCCGGGAGACGGGCGCGGCGCCTTCAAGACCCACCATTATCGCAATCTGTTCGCCGACCAATTGGGCGCGAGTGCCGCCGAGAGCAAGGCCAAAATCGCGCGCGCGTTCCAGCAGCTCTTTCATGGCGACGGGCAGGAACAGCGGCTCTATTTCGAGACCGGTGCGAATGCCAACGGAACGCTCGCCTACATCACCGATTGGGCCAACAACGACGCGCGCACCGAAGGCATGAGCTACGGCATGATGATCGCGGTCCAGCTCGACAAGAAACGCGAATTCGATGCGCTGTGGAATTGGGCC
>JAATGK010000360.1 GCA_015654715.1 Alphaproteobacteria bacterium | reverse complement strand
TGCTTGACGGCTTCGGCGAACTCGGCGCCGCCAATGCCGAGGCCCAGCCGCTGCGCGGCACCGAGATTGCGAACGCCGAACCGTCACGGGCGCATCCGCCGGGGCTCTACGGTGCGGCAGGCGCGGAACGGGCGCTGAATGCGGCCGGCAGCGACACTGCCTTGCTGGCGCTTCCCGCACTTGATCTGGCCACCGACCATTATGCCACCCGCGCCGCGCGACCGCTGAAGACGCCGTTCCTGGTGGTGGCGGCGTTTTTGCTGCTGCTCGATTTCCTCATCTCGCTGGTGCTGCGCGGTTATGTGCCGAATTTGAAGCGCTGGTTTGGCGGCGCCGCGGCGGTGCTGCTGCTGCTGCTTCATACCGGAACCGCGCGCGCCGACGATGCGTTTGCGATGAAAGCGGCACTCGACACAAGGCTCGCCTATGTCGTCACCGGGCTTGGCGATGTCGATGCCATGAGCAAAGCGGGCTTGATCGGCCTCGGCACGGTGCTGACGCAGCGCACCACCTATGCGCCGCAGGAGCCGCTCGGGGTCAATCTGGAAAAAGACGATCTTGCCTTCTTCCCGCTGATCTATTGGCCGATGGACCCGCGCGAAAAAGATCTCTCCGCTGCGGCACTGTCGAAAGTTGCCGAATACATGCGCAATGGCGGCACCAACCTGATCGACCCACGCGACCTGACCCTGGGGCCGGGGCGCGGGCCGAACAATCCGGGCGAATAGACGCTGCGCCGCCTGCTCGGCAAGCTCGATATGCCGCCGCTCGCGCCGGTGCCGTCAGCGCATGTGCTGACCAAATCCTATTACCTGATCTCGACTTTCCCCGGACGCTGGGACGGCGGCACCTTGTGGGCGCAGGTTCTGCCGCCCGGCGATGCCCCGATCCGCGGCGGCGATGGGGTTTCGCCGGTGATCATCGGCGGCAACGACTGGGCCGCCGCTTGGGCGGTGGATGGGCGCGGTCATCCGCTTGTTGATGTCACGCCCGGCGGCTCGACCCAGCGCGAGCTGGCGTTCCGTTTCGGCGTCAATCTGGTGATGTATGCGCTGACCGGTAACTACAAAACCGATCAAGTGCACGTCAAAGCCATCCTGCAACGGCTGGGGAAGTAGATGAGCTTCGTCTTCGCCCCGCACATCCCAACCTCGCTTCTGGGCGTCTTGATCGCGATCGCGCTGCTCTTCATCGCCTATGGTTTCATCATCAGGGCGCGCGGCACCTGGGCGCGAGGTCTGGCGTTTGCCGCTTTGATCCTGGCGCTCGCCAATCCCTTGATGGTGCGCGAAAACCGCGAACCGCTCGCCGATGTCGCGGTGATCGTGGTCGATCATTCGCAAAGCATGGCCATCGGCAACCGCAAAGCGGAGGCCGATCAGGCTGCGGCGGCGCTGCAGGTGCGGCTGAAGAAAGAGCCCAACCTCGAAGTGCGGACGGTGACCGTCACCACCAATCCGGCGGGCGAGGATACCGGCACGCAGCTCTTCACCGCTCTCAACACGGAGCTCGCCGATGTGGCGCCGTCACGCGTCGCAGGCGCCTTCCTGATCACCGACGGCGAAGTGCATGACATTCCGGCGCAAGCCAAACAGGCGCCGGTGCATGCGCTGATTGCCGGCGTGCGCGGCGAGAACGATCGCAAACTGACGGTCGTCGATGCGGTGCGCTACACCATCGTCGGCCAGGCCGCGACTGTGGTGGTGCGGGTCGACGATCTCGGCGGCGGCCAAGGCGGCCTCGCCCACATCAGCTTGCGGATCGACGGCGCCGACGCGGGGGCCCGCGATATCGTGCTTGGTCACGACACGCCGGTGGAAGTTCCGATCACCCATGAAGGCGAGAGCGTGGTCGAGATCGAAGCGGCACCCGGCCCGGCCGAACTGACGCTGCAAAACAACCGCGCCGTGGTGGCGGTGAGCGGCGTACGCGACCGCTTGCGCGTGCTGTTGGTATCGGGCGAGCCCAATGCCGGCGAGCGCGTCTGGCGCAGCCTGCTCAAAGGCGATCCCAGCGTCGATCTGGTCCACTTCACGATTTTGCGCGATCCGGAAAAGATCGAACCGGCGCCGATGAACGAGCTGGCGCTGATCGAATTTCCCAAGCGCGAGTTGTTCCAGGAAAAGCTTGACGGCTTCGACCTCATCATCTTCGACCGTTATGGCGAGCGCGGGATTTTGCCGCTCGGCTATTACCAGAACCTGTCGGGCTATGTGTACAACGGCGGCGCGTTGCTGGTTTCGGCGGGACCGGAATTCGCCACTTACACCAGCATCTATCGCACGCCCTTGTCGGTGGTGCTGCCCGCCCAACCGACCGGCGAGGTGATCACGCGGCCGTTCAAGCCGGTGGTGACAGCGGAAGGTCAGGGCCATCCGGTGACCGCGGGCCTGCCGGGCGCCAATACCGCCAACACGCCCCCCACCTGGGGCCGCTGGTTCCGCCAGATCGGGGCGCAAAAGGTGATGGGCGACGTGGTGATGAGCGGGCCTGGCGATAAACCGCTTCTGGTGCTCGATCGCATCGGCAAGGGCCGCGTCGCCGAACTTCTATCCGACCAGGGCTGGCTGTGGGCGCGCGGTTTCGAAGGCGGTGGACCGATCGCCGAACTGCTGCGCCGCATCGCGCACTGGTCGATGAAAGAACCGGAGCTGGAAGAAGAACGGCTGACCGCGGCGATCGCGGGCGGTGACCTCGTTGTCGAACGGCGGACCATGGCCAAAGAACCGCCACCGGTCACCGTGACGGGGCCCGATGGAAAAACGGCGCCGCTGCCGCTAGCCAAAACCGAAGCGGGACTATGGCGCGGCCAGATGAAGGCCGAAGCGCTGGGACTTTATCGCGTCAGCGACGGCACTCTGTCGGCGGTGGCGGCGGCCGGTCCGCTGAACCCGAAAGAAGTCGCCGACATGCGTGCGACTGACCGTTTGCTGGCGCCGGTGATTGAGCAATCGGGCGGCGGCGTGGCATGGATATCCGACGGCGTGCCCGAAATCCGGCGCATCGGCCGCGGCCGCCATATGGCCGGTGACGGCTGGATGGGTCTTGCCGCCAACCAGGCCTCGCGGGTAACGAGCGTCGATGAAACCCCGCTGTTGCCGGCGTGGCTGGCGCTGCTGGTGCTGCTCGGCACGCTGATGCTGGCGTGGCGGCAAGAGGGGCGGTAAGCCGCCACAGGGGCCGTCGCCTTGCGGATCGCGTAGGGTGGCGCCCGCATCTGCTTGGGACCAAGAATCATGCGCGTAAATGCATTGGCGCTTTCTATTGCAATGTTCGCCTTCAGTCTCGCGCCGTCCTCGGCGTGGGACAAAACCGGTCACCAAGCCGTGGCACAAATCGCGGCGGCACGCCTGAGCCCGGCGGCGGCGGGGGCGGTCACCGACCTGCTGGAGTCCAAAGACGCC
>JAATGK010000472.1 GCA_015654715.1 Alphaproteobacteria bacterium | reverse complement strand
GCACGCAAGGCCCCAGCGGCCGGTTGCCGTAGAGCCCGCGCGCATGGCGGTCGGCGATGCATTCTTGGGCGAGATAGGCGTTCACCGTGGTGGCACCGACGCCAATCAGCACCGCAAAATAATGCGTATCCAGGCACTCCGCCGAACGCACATTGATCGAGGTGTAGGTACGCAAGCCCCGCCGCACCAGATGCGAATGCACCGCGCCGGTGGCCAGGATCATCGGCACCGCGGCGGCTGTATCGGTGATGCGCTCGTCGGTGAGGATGAGATGGCCGTAGCCTTGCGCCACCGCATCTTCGGCTTCGGCGCGGATACGCTCGATCGCGGCTTGCAGACCGGCGCCGCCCGCGGCCACCGGATAGGTGCAATCGATCTCGAAGAAACGCCCTTCCAGGTGCTCCTTCATGCGCAAGAACATACCGGTGGAGATCACCGGGCTTTCCAGCACGAACACTTCGGTCTGCTTTTCGTCCTGCACCAGCACGTTGCCGAGATTGCGGAAACGCGTCTTCAGGCTCATTACCCGCTCTTCGCGCAAGGGATCGATCGGCGGATTGGTGACCTGGGAAAAATTCTGCCGGAAGTAATGCGACAGCGGCCGGTATTTCTCCGACAGCACAGCAAGCGGGGTGTCGTCGCCCATCGAACCGATCGGCTCTTTGGCGTCTTCGACCATGGGCTGCAGGATCACCTCCATGTCTTCCATGGTATAGCCGGCCGCGATCTGGCGGCGGCGGCGCGTCTCGGCGTCGAACATCAAGGGCTCGTCGCCCGGTCCGATGATCGGCTGCAAGTCGATGATGCGCCGGGTCCATTCCTCATAAGGGTATTGCGTCGCGAGCTTGTCTTTGATGGCGCGGTCTTCATAAAAAGCGGCTTCGTCAAGATCGAGCGCGATCATCTGGCCCGGACCGAGCCGCCCTTTGCGGGTGACGTGATGGTCGTCGAGCGCGTTCATGCCGGTTTCGGAACCGACGAACAGCATGCCGTCATCGGTCAGCGCATAGCGCATCGGGCGAAGACCGTTGCGGTCCATGCCGGCGATCACCCAGCGCCCGTCGGTCGCCGCCAGCGCAGCGGGGCCGTCCCACGGCTCCATCACCGAATTGGCGTAGGAATACATGGCGCGGTGGCTTTCGGGCATGGTGGACGCCTGTTTCGACCACGCTTCCGGCACCAGAATGGTTTTGGCCAGCGGCGCGGTACGACCGGCGCGCACCAAGACTTCGAACACCGCGTCGAGCGCGGCGCTATCCGAGCCGCCCGGCTGAATGATCGGCTTGATGTCGTCGGCGGCGCTGCCGAACAGCTCCGAGGCCATCTTGACCTCGTGGTTCTTCATCCAGTTGACGTTGCCCTTCAGCGTGTTGATCTCGCCGTTGTGCGCCAGCATGCGGAACGGCTGCGCCAGCCGCCAGGTCGGGAAGGTGTTGGTCGAATAGCGCTGATGGAAAATCGCGAACGCCGAAATGAAACGCTCGTCGGTAAGATCGGGATAGAAATTGGCGAGCTGCTCGGCGAGGAACATGCCTTTGTAGATGAGCGAGCGGGTCGACAGCGAACAGACATAGAAATCGGCAATTGCAGCAATGCGCACCGCCTGCTCGATGCGGCGGCGGCAGAGATACAGTTTGCGGTCGAGTTCTTCGAGGTCTGCGTTACCGCCGGTGTCGAACATCACCTGTTCGATTTCGGGGCGGGTGGCATTGGCTTTCTCGCCGATGGTGGAGAGATTCACCGGCACCTGCCGCCAGCCATAAAGATAAAAGCCCGAGCGCAGGATTTCGCTTTCGACGATGGTGCGGCAGGTCTCTTGCGCGTTGTAATCCGTCCGCGGCAGGAAGATCTGGCCCACGGCGATACGGCCCGAGCGCTGCTTGTGGCCGGTCTGTTGCACCTGGGCGCGGAAGAATTCCTGCGGCACCTGAATATGGATACCGGCGCCGTCGCCGGTTTTGCCGTCGGCATCCACCGCACCGCGATGCCATACGGCTTTCAACGCTTCGATGGCGCGGGTGACGACTTCGCGCCGCGGAATGCCGTCGAGCGCCGCGATCACACCGACGCCGCAAGCATCATGCTCCTGGTCGGGCGAATAAGCGTGGCCCGCCTCCAGCTTGGCGGCATTGGCGAGGTAACGGGCGATGTCTTTGTTCTCGGTCATTTCACTCACTCCGCCGCCTGCAACACGCGGGCTTCGAGATATTTGTGCATTGCCGCCGCCGCATCGCGGCCGTCTTTGACCGCCCACACCACCAGCGAGGCGCCGCGCACGATGTCGCCGCCGGCGAACACGCCCGGCATGGACGTCATCATGGTCGAGGGGCGGATGCGCAGCGTGCCCGATTTGGCAACCGTCAGCTTGGGTGCGGCGAATTTCATCGGCAGATATTCCGGATCGAAGCCGAGCGCCTTGATGACGAGATCGGCGTTGAGGACGAAATCGGCGCCTTTGATCTCTTCCGGGCTCTTACGGCCCGACGCATCGGGCATGCCGAGACGCTGGCGCGCGATCCGCACGCCTTCCACGGTCTCAAGCCCGAGAAACGCTTTGGGCAGCGTCAGCCATTCGAATTTGACGCCTTCCTCTTCGGCATTGGCGACTTCGCGCAAGGACCCCGGCATGTTGTCCTTGTCGCGGCGATAGAGACACGAAACGGAATTGGCGCCTTGGCGCAGCGCCGTGCGGACGCAGTCCATCGCGGTATCGCCGCCGCCAATCACGGCGACGTCTTTGCCGTCGGCATTGAGGCGGCCGCTATCAAACTCCGGCACCGTATCGCCCAGTCCGACGCGATTGGCGGCAAACAGAAAATCGAGCGCCGGCACCACTGCACCGAGGTTCGCGCCCGGAACATCGATTTCGCGGGCGCGATAGACGCCGGTGGCGATGAAGACCGCATCGTGCTGGCCGCGGATCTTGTCGAGCGACGCATCGCGGCCGACTTCGAAGCCGAGCTTGAAGATGATACCGCCGTCGGCGAGGCGCTTCACCCGCCGCGCGACGACGTCTTTTTCCAGCTTGAAATTCGGAATGCCATAAACCATCAGCCCGCCGGCGCGGTCGTGACGGTCGTAGACGGTGACCTTGTAACCCTTCTTGCGCAGTTGCTCGGCACACGCCAGCCCCGCCGGTCCGGCGCCGATGATGCCGATCGATTGGCCGCGCTCGCGCGAAGGGGCCAGCGGCTTGACCCAGCCGTTCTCCCAGGCGGTATCGTTGATGTATTTTTCGACCGCCCCGATGGTCACGGTGCCG
>JAATGK010000057.1 GCA_015654715.1 Alphaproteobacteria bacterium | reverse complement strand
TGCCGAGCTAACCGGCGGCTTGGGTGCTTTCGGCGGTGGTCAAGGCTGCGACGGCTGCTAAGATGGCGGGATCGCCGTAACAGCCGAGTCCGCCATGCCGCACACCGAATCCTTTCTCGCTTACATCGACCACTCGCCCTCGCCTTACCATGCCATAGCCGAAGCGGGCGCGCTGCTGACCAGCGCCGGTTTTGTGCCGCTGGGCGAGGCCGAGCGTTGGCAGCTTGCGCCTGGCGGCGCCTATTTCGTCGTACGCGGCGGCAAATCACTGATCGCTTGGCGGCAGGGCTCGGCGCCCGCATCGGAAGCGGGTTTTCGTTTTGTCGCCGCCCATAGCGACAGCCCAGTCTTAAAACTCCGCCCGCGCCCCGACCTTGAAGCCAAGGGCCTGCGCCTCCTCACCGCCGAGGTTTATGGTGGCCCGCTGCTCAACACTTGGTTCGACCGCGAATTGAAACTGGCGGGCGCGGTGTGGTGCGGCGGCGAGGTGGTGAAGCGCCATCTGGTGAACTTGAGCAAGCTGCCGGTGCGGCTGGTCTCGCTCGCCATTCATCTGAAGGCCGACAAAGGCAGCGACAGCTTCACGCTCGATCGCGAAAAAGATCTGGCTGTGTTCGTGGGGCAGGGGGCGACGCCCGGCTTCGATCTGGTGCGTGCGGCGATCAGTGAAGTGCTCGGCTTTGAGCCCGGCCCGATCCTGTCAACCGACCTCAGTCTCGGCGACGCCGCGCCCGCAGTTCGTCTCGGTGAGGGCGGTGCGTTGATCAGTGCGCCGCGGCTCGACAACCTTTTCAGCGCTTACACCGCGCTGGCGGCGCTGATCGAGGCGGCACCGGCGGAGTCCACCATCGGCGCCATCGTCTACGATGCCGAGGAGATCGGCAGCCAAACCTATGCCGGTGCGCGCTCCAATTTCGTCGAAAGCGTGATCGACCGCATCGTCAGCGGCGCTGCGGAAGACGTCTGGCGCGCCAAGGCGAGGTCCGTGCTCATCAGTGCCGACATGGCGCACGGCGAGCATCCGTCGTTCACCTCAGCCACCGATCCGGTCACGGTTCCGGCGCTGAATGGCGGCCTCGCGGTCAAGACCGGCGTACAAGGCAATTACGCCATTGGTCCGGCGGTGGAAGCTTGGTTCCTGAAAGTGTGCGAAGACGCCAAGGTGCCGCTGCAACGCTTCCGTTATCGCTGCGATCATGGCCGCGGCTCGTCGATCGGCCCGATGGCCACCAGCGGCCTCGGCATTGCCGGCATCGATGTCGGCGCTCCCATGCTGGCGATGCATTCGGTACGCGAGCTGGCCGGAACGAGCGATCTCGACGCGTCCATCAACGCCTTCGCCGCCTTCTTCGCCGCCCGTGATCCGCTGCCGGTCTAAACGCGCTTGATTGCCTGCACTGCGTTATCGCCGCCGGCGATGCGGAACATTTCCGCCTGTAACTTCACGGCATGTTTGCGGGAGTCGAAGTCGCGTTCGATGCGGGCTCGAGCGGCGGCGCCGTGGGCGCGGCGCATGTCGGGATTATGAAAGTAATCCAAGCACGCTTGCGCCAAGCCTTCGATGTCCGGCGGTTTGCCGCAAACCAGCCGCCCCTCGCTGCCGTTGGCGCACATCTCGGCGATACCGCCCATGGCGAAAGCGACGATCGGTTTGCCCATCGCCATCGATTCCATCACCGCGCGCGGCAGCGGGTCTTCGTAGACGCTCGGCACTACCGCGACGTCGAAATCGGCGACATAGGCGCGGGGGTCGGCGCGAAAGCCGATGAATTGCACGAAGTCGGCAATCCCCAAATCCTTGGCCAGCGCGATGCATTCCTCGCGATGATCGGGCGACATGTCCTGCGGGGTATCGCCGAGGACGATGAAGCGGCAGCGGCTGCGATCCTCCGCGGACAGACGATCGTGCGCGATCTTGGCCGCTTTCACCAACTCGATATAGCCTTTGTGGCGCACGATGCGGCCGTGATTGCCGAAGATCACCGTGTCCGGCGGCAGGTTCAGCTCACGCCGCAACAGCGGTGCGACCGTCGCGCTGTCGAATTCTTCGATGTCGAGTGCGGTCTGGATCGGTTTGACCTTTTCGCGGACGTGATCGAACTGGGTTTCGCAGGGTTTGGAAACGCAGACGATTAGCGCGACATACGGGCTGCGGGCCAAGCGCCGGTGCAGGCCGCGCGCGAGTTTTGGCACTTCGGGATAGAGCACGTGCCAAATCGCGGGGGTCTTGGTCCATGCCGCCAGCGCGCCGCCGAGGAATCCGGCCGAGGTGCCGTTGCAGAAAATGAGATCGTATTTCTCGCGGCGGATGCGGCGCGCCAGCCGTCCGAAGCCGGTCAGCATGCGAGCGATGTTGCCGATC
>JAATGK010000121.1 GCA_015654715.1 Alphaproteobacteria bacterium | reverse complement strand
TGAAGCGCCTTGGCGGCACCGGCCCCCAACACAGCTTGCAGCGGCTTGGTCCACATCCGCCCGCGCGTCACTGCGGCGCGATAAACGGAGAGAATTTTCGGCGTCGTGCCGACGATGCGCCAGCCTTCCACATTGTCGCCCAGCGCGATCGGCGCCGCCACCCGAACCAGGGGATGGCTCGCCATCGCCATCGCTGCCTTCTCGGAAACCAACCCCTTTGGATCGGAAATGTGCAGCGCACAGCACAGCACAAGATCGAGAGCGGAGCCTTTAGGGCCGACAACGAGGTCAACACCGCCCCAAGAGCGCTCCGCCGCATCGGGCAGTGCGTCGAGACCGATGAAGGCCGTCGATACGGCGGCGACACCCAAAGCACCGACCAAAATGGAAAGCAGGGCCTGGCCCCAGCGGCGGCGGAGATAAGCGAAGGCCAGTGCAACGACGTTCATGGCAGTCTCTCCATTTCCACAACCTGGCCGACGGCAGCGAGAACTCTGCGGTCGTGGGTCGCCACGATCAGGGCGGCGTTCTCCGAAACGGCGCATTCGGTGAGGAGCGCCATGATCGCTTCGGTGTTGGCGTCGTCGAGCGCCGAAGTCGGTTCGTCCGCGAGAATGACCGCCGGCCGGTTTAGCAACGCGCGGGCAATCGCGGTGCGCTGCGCCTGTCCATGGCTGATGCGATCGGCGCGGCGCGCCTTGACAGACGTAAGCCCCAAACGATCAAGCAAAGTTTCAAGGCGATGCGGTTCACGGCGCGGGTATCCGGCGCATTGCGTGGCCAGCCAGACATTCGCACCCACACTTAGCGCATCAACGAGGTGGAATGATTGGAACACCAGCCCGATCCGCCGCCCGCGAAACCGATCGCGCGCATGACGTCGCAATGCCCAAGGATCGGTTCCCTCAATGGCAATCGCACCGCTTTGCGGCGCACGGATGCCCGCGATGGCCATCAAGGCGGTTGTTTTCCCGCAACCGGACGGCCCAATGACGGCCACCGTCTGGCCGCCGCGCAGGTCCAAATTGGGAAGTCGCGCGAAAGCGTCGCCGTTACGGGCGAGAACCACCTCGCGCGTGCGGAGCAAAGGCGGCGGATCAAGGACCATATTCATCGGCAAGACTCCGGGTTTTTGCAGGACGTGGCGTGGATTTTGACAGGGCATTGCAGAGCCGTCCGGATCACGCGGTGGTGGTTATTGGCTGTAGTTGCAGCGGCGTCCCGTCGCCAATACGGCATATAAACAAACACTGTTGCCAAGGAAGCGACCACGAGATTGAGCACGACGAAAGCCAACACAGGGCGAAGCCGCATGGGAACCCGGCTCTTGCGCGGACCACCGACGCGATAGGTTCTGATAAAGACCACCTGCCGTGCCATGATGAATCCTTTCATGACAGGAAGAGCCTTTCCGGGCGGCCGCAAAACCGACCGCCCGGAAGCCTCTACAGCGTTTTCGACAATCCGACGAAGAAGCCGCGACGTGCCCCATACTGCGGCGCACCAACGCCGACACCGGTGCCATCGCGGATCTCATATTTCTCGTCGAAGAGATTGATCACATCGAACCGCGCATTCAGACCCTCGACATCGCCGAGCGCAAAATCCTGGCTGACACCGAGATTGACCTCGACGTAGCCCGGAACGTGATCGCCATTGGGCGTTTCCCCGTCGCGCCGCAGCCCGGAGCCATAGAGCAGGTTGGCGCTGAAATGCGTGTCGTCCCATTTGTACGAGGCACCTGCCGACAACGTGAGCAGTTGCTGATGGTCGTTGGGAATGTAATGGGTCGCGATATAGTCGAGATCATCCGAACTGAACTGGAACTGGCTTGAGACGATCTGTCGTCCCACCGCCCGCTCATAGGCCGCGTTGAGGTAGCTTGAGAAATCGCCACTGCTGTAAGTCCCGGTGAACTCGAGGCCATATTGACGGGCAGAAAGGTAGTTAAACGGCGTCAAAATGATCGGTGCGCCGAACTGGCCTTCATCGACCTCGTTGCGGGAGGCCTTGAAGAAGCCGTCAAGACCGACATCGATCGCCTCGGTGAGTTTTTGATTGATGCCGATATCGTAATAATCGGCGCGTTCTGCCTTGGGTGTATCGTCGGTGTGATCGGCGGCCGACGTGGTGTTGTCGAACAACGCCACATCGGTGGTGGCGACAAGTTCGAAGGGCGGCGGCGAGAAATAGCGCGAATAGCCGGCGTGAATGGTCGTCAGCTCCGTCGGCGTCCACACCAGATTGGCCCGCGGACTGATCTGGTTCTCGGCATCGAAAGCTTTGAATTGGTCGTAGCGGATGCCGTAATTGAGCACCAAATTCGGCAGCAGCTTCCACTCATCTTGGATATAAAGGCCGTAGTTCCAGGCGTGTTTCTTACCGTTATCCGCGACCAACAAAGGAATGTCGGAGGTCTGGCAGGTATTGGCAGGATCGATACATAGCGGATTCGGGTTGGGATTGGTGGCTGAACCCGGCGCGGTCGGCAACACGGCCGAGGTGGTGTTGCTGACAAGATCATCGGCTTGGTAAAGTACGCCAAAGCGGACGGTATGGCTGTCACCAAGATGATAAGCGCCTTCGGCTTGCAGCCCGTAGGCTTCGTCCCGTTTGTAGGCCGTCTGCGCAACGCCGTCGTAGAGCACATCACCGACATTAGAGCCCGGCGTGAAGTCGAGACTGGAGTAGCGGCCGAAAACCGAAACATGGAAATCGAAAGCACCCGCCGAACGCAGATAGCTCACGATGCCGTAATGGGTGATTTCCCGCTGCCGCTCGTCGAGATTCTCGGAAGGAAAGCCTGTTTGGCCCTTGGCGCTGAGCGCGAAATCGCCGCTGCCCGAATCCATCGGGCCCAAACCGACGATGCCATCAACACCGGCCGGCTGCAGGCCCGATTGATTGGGGATTTGGAACATGTCGTTGGAGGTGCCCGCAATGGCGGTGATGCTGCTCTGCTCATCCAGAATATCCTGCAGGAACGCAAAGCCGTGCCATTGTTTGGTGCGGTCATGCTGCGGATCGGATTTTCCGTCGGGCGATTCGACCCCGAGCGTGTTGGTCATGTAGTCGCCCGAAACGAAATAGTTGAGATTGCCCGACGAACCGCCGTAATCGAAGCTCGGCGCAATCTCGCTATGGCTGCCACCATAGATGCTGACGTGACCGCCGGGGGCGCCAAGACCGGTCTTGGTCTCGACATCGATGATCCCGCCCGTGCGGTCGCCATATTCCGCCGGCAGAGCACCGGTGATGAGCTTGACGCTGTCCGCCAAGCGCGGATTGAGCGTCTGGCTGAAGACCGAGATGCCCTCCGGCAGGATGATGCCGTTCAGGCGATATTGCAGGCCGTTATGCTCGCCGCGGATATGCAATTGCCCGAAGGAATCCTGCGCCACACCAGGGGCCTGCAAGATGACCTGATTAAGCTGCGCATTCTCGCCGCCAGGCTGAGCTTCGATATCCGTCGACGTGATGGTGTAGGTCGAGGCGCCAAGCTGGGTTTGGATGCCGCTACGAGCCTCTGCGAGCCTTTGCGCCGTGACGGTCACGGTTTCTTCCCCAGCGGCGACAGTATCGGCATGAGCCGACGCAACAAACGACAGAACGGCAGCACTGGCGGCCGTAAGCAACAAAAACGAGCGATACATTACCAACTCCAACTATCCATGAAGACCGGGTACTCCGCGGGGACACCGAGAGCACAGCTTGATAAGCAACGACCCCGCCGTCCTAGGCGATGGTCCATCGATACAATGGTCAGGAGTTAGTGAAGTGGAGGCGCGCGGCCATGCCAGCTATGCGACTGCGGCTGCAAAACCGCGATTGCGGCCGGTGCGCGCAAGATAGAGAGAGCCACCTCGGAAGGCAGCTGCAACACCGCCAAAGACGGTGTAAGGAAGGCGCCAGAGAGTAAAATTTGCTGACAAAGGGGACAATTATCCGGATCGTCTTTTGCCGGATGCTGCCCGCGATCTTGCGCGGGCCCGGATTTGGCATCAACCGTGAATACGGCAGACCCAGCGGCTATAGACCCGCCAGCTTCGGACGGAAAATGAATATGGGTTTGGGTAACGCCGCCCTGAATGACAAAAGCAAACAAGGCCATGAAGGTGATTGCAAGGCGCGACCACGACCGGCTTGCCTGGAGCAAACCGGTATTCCGCCTCCGCAATGGCCCTTGATGCATCCGCATCACCGCACTCGGTGAAATCCCGATATATTGTACACTCCATTTTCTGGCGCAACGCAACCGCAACTCTTCTTGAGAATCATGAACGAAGCGGTAACGTTGGTTGAACGCGGCCCGCTATGGATATCCTCTTCGACCACACCAAAACTGAGGAAGACGAGGTCTCTAGCTGGTCTCAACGAACAGCCAGCGTCGTCGCAAGTACAAGACCTGCCCCGAGTATCGTACCTGCGGTTGTCAGCCGCTTCGGATAGGCATTGTAGCTGTCGGGTACCAATTCGCTTGCACCCAAATAGAGAAAGAATCCCGCAAAGAGCGCGATGACGAGTCCGAACCACGCTTTCGGGAGGTGTACAAAAAGCGTCATACCGATGCCCAAAACCGGCGCCAAAGCATCCGCAAGTAGCCAGCGAAACGCTTCTTTCGCCGACCCACCGTTCTTGAGCACAATGTTCGTGGTGTTGATACCGTCCGAAAAATCGTGGGTCAGCACGGCCGCCGTGACGACAACGCCGATCGCCGCCGAGACCTGAAAGGCCAGGCCGATGGCAATCCCATCGAATATACTGTGCGTTACGAGACTGACCGCACCGAGCATGCCGCGCCTGGAGTTTTTCCCCTTTGCGAAATTGCCCGCCGCGCCATGGGACAGGGCGATGCGGTCGAGCAGCAAATAAACCAGAAAGCCAAAACCGGGAAACAGTGGCAGAAATCTTTGTCCGAAAGATCCGCAGCCAAGTTCGATTGCTTCCGGCAGAAGGTCGAAGAAGGCAACGCCGACCACCGCTCCAGCGCTGAAGCCGAGTATCAAATGCAGGCGGCCGCGCAGAACAAGCGCGAAAAGCCCGCCGAGCAGGGTCGCGAAAAACGCCGCCGCGGCAATCACCAAAAAGACCATGACTTCAATCGCCTAATTTCGATGCCCGCGGCACGGCACAACAATAAATTGACTGGCGCCCACGGCTAGAATGTTATAACATAACATACATGGGCTGCTGCGGCCGCACAACCGGCAGCACTGTAGATATTCGGCGATCAGCGCAAGGGACGATCAAACGAGGACTATTGTGAAACGGGACACTCAGCACGCCAGCAACCACGAGATGGTCTTCGCGGCCTTGCGTAGCAGTAACAAACCCATGACCGCCTACAATCTGTTGGGCCGACTGCGTCCCAGAGGGATCACGGCACCGACAACCGTCTACCGGGCACTCGAGCGCCTGATTGAGGCCGGACGGATTCACCGGCTGGAATCGCTCAATGCTTTTGTGGTGTGCGGACACCCTCATCACGACACCATTGCCATGTTCTCGATTTGCAGCCGATGCGGCGGTACCGAAGAGATCGTGGAGCCAAAATTGCAGAGCGGTATAGCTGCCCTAGCGGAGCGATCTGGTTTCAAGTTAAACCATGCCGTGCTCGAAATGCACGGTCGTTGCAAGGCTTGCGCCGGCGCGGCGCGGCAACGGAACTAGGCTGGCGGTAATTAACTGTGACGGCACTGCCCGCGAGGATGTCTTTCTGCCGGATCTCCAAACCAGACTGCGCTGCTTGTTCCCGCTCCGCGGGAGGTGGCATTAGGGAGCGTTCTGCAACACAGGCAACCTTTCCCCTTTTCAGAGGTGAACGAAGAAACGCTTGGCGCGAAGCCTGGTCACGGCCCGCGTGCGGAAGGTTTGTCCTGCCTGCAGGAACACGCGGTCGCTTGCGGAATGTTATGTTATAACATAATGTGATGACAACAGGCACGGAGAAGAAGATGGCGTCCGAGAATTCGGAACCGGAGAGAATCCCGGTTTTGCTGCTGACCGGCTTCCTCGGCAGCGGCAAGACAACGGTTCTAAACCACCTGCTTCAGCACCCGGACCTCGCCAACACGCTGGTTATCATCAACGAGTTCGGCGATATCGGCCTCGACCACGCCCTGCTCGTCCACACCAACGAAGATATCGTGGTCGAGATGTCGAGCGGCTGCCTGTGCTGCACCATCCGCGGCGACCTTGCCAAGACGTTGCGCGACGCACCGTGGCGGTTTGCCCGCAACGGCAAACGCTGGTTCGAACGCGTCGTCATCGAAACGACCGGTCTAGCCGATCCCGTTCTGGTGATGCACACGCTGATGATGGACCCGAAAGTCGAGCAGCTTTATCGCTTAGACGGCGTTGTCGCGACGGTGGATGCCGCCACCGCACTTACCACACTGGACCGGCAGTTCGAGTCCGTTAAGCAGGCGGCCGTCGCCGATATGCTGCTTCTGACCAAGACCGATCTGGTGTCTTCAGACACCGTCGCCGCTGTGGAGGAAGCCCTGCGCGCCGTCAATCCGGCAGCCCCCATCTTTCATGCCGTAAACGGCGCCGTCGCTCCGGCGCTGTTGTTTGAAACCGGCCTGCACAACCCCGCCGCCAGAACCGAGGATGTCAAACGCTGGCTCAGTGCCGATGCTTACGAGCATAATCATGGTCACGGCCACCACCACCATCACGATGTGAACCGGCACAGCAAGGACATCAGTGCCGTGTGTGTCACCATCGATGACCCCATACACCCCGACGTCTTCAATGGCTGGCTGGGCCTGATCACCGCCTATCGCGGACCGGACCTTTTGCGCGTCAAAGGCCTCGTCAACATCATCGGGGAAGCCGGACCGGTGGTGATCCACGGTGTCCAGCACATCTTTCACCC
>JAATGK010000240.1 GCA_015654715.1 Alphaproteobacteria bacterium | reverse complement strand
TGGCAGCATCTATGCCTCCACCGGTTACGGCCTGTCGGCGATGATCGCGACCTGGGGCGGCGCTCCGTGCGACTTCGGCATTCTGGAAGACTCCGCCCAGGAGATCGCCACCATCGCCGATGCCGAGGCCGAACTGGTCGTAACCTTGGGCGGCCATTCGGTCGGCAATGCCGATCTGGTCGCCAAAGCGCTCGGCACCAGCGATTTTCATATGGACTCGTGGGACGTCGCTTATCGTCCCGGCCGGCCGCTGCTCTATGGCCGGCTCGGCGACACACCGGTGCTTGGGCTGCCGGGCAATCCGGCGTCGGCGCTGGTCTGTTCCATTCTGTTCATCCGCCCCAGCATCGACATCATGCTCGGCACGGCGCAAAGCATGTGCAGCCTGCCGCAGCGCTTCAAATGCGGCTGCCATACGATGACGGCACGCCTGCGCTCCGCCCTGCCCGCCACCGACGCGCGCCAGACCTATGTCCGGGCCCGTCTGACCATGCAAGGCGGCGAAATGTGGGCCGAGCCCTATCCGGTGCTGGATTATCCGATGCTGTCGGTGCTGGCCAAAGCCGACGCACTGGTGGTGCTGCCGCCCAACGCGGCGCCGTCGCAAACCGGCGACCGCGTCGAGTTCATTCCGCTTGACGGCTATTGACCGCGCGCGTCGGCGGCCCCGTAACGAAGGGCCCGTAACCAAGGGAATGTTGCGATGATCAGCGTCGAAGAAGCCCAGGCCCGGATTCTTGCGGCCTTCAAGCCCACCGGCACCGAGGTGATGGACCTTGCCCATCTGGCCGGACGCGTCTTGGCCGCCGACGTCAAAGCCCCCAGCGATCAGCCGCCGTTCCCAGTCTCGGCGATGGACGGCTATGCCGTGCGCCGCAGCGACGGCGAAACCCCGCGCAAGGTGATCGGATCGGCGCCCGCGGGTCATCCGTTTAAAGGCGCGGTCGGCCCCGGCGAGACCGTGCGCATCTTCACCGGCGGCGTCATTCCGAAGGGCGCCGACGCCATCGTCATCCAGGAGGAAGTCGACATCGTCGGCGGCGATGTCCAGTTCAACGCCTCGGCGCTGCGTCCCGATTTCATCCGCACCGCCGGTCTCGACTTCAAGGCGGGCGATGTTCTGGTTCCGGCCGGCAAGCGCATTACCCCGCGCGACATGGCGTTGCTGGCGGCGGGCGATATCACCGAGGCCAAGGTGCGGCGGCAGCCGCGCGTCGCCATCGCCTCGATCGGCGACGAATTGTCGGCGCCGGGAAGCCCGCGCCAGCCGGGCGGCATTGCGGCGTCGACCGGCTACGGCCTGTCGGCGATGATTTCCATGTGGGGCGGGGCGCCGTGCGATTTCGGCATCCTGCCCGATACGGCGCAAGAGATCGCTACCGTCGCCGATGCCGACGCCGAACTCGTGGTGACGCTCGGCGGGGTCTCGGTTGGCGATCACGACCTCGTACAGAAAGCGCTCGGCACCGCCGATTTCGAACTCGATTTCTGGAAGGTCGCAATGCGCCCCGGCAAGCCGCTGATCTTCGGCCGCTTGGGGACGACGCCCATTCTCGGCATGCCCGGCAATCCGGTGTCGGCGCTGGTTTGTGCCATCCTGTTCCTGCGCCCCGCCATCGACGCTCTGCTCGGCATCGAGAGCAGCGCCAGCGGTGCGCCGCAGCGTTTCCAGTACGGCTGCCGCCCGATCACCGCGCGCCTGCGCCACGACCTGCCCGCCAATGACGGCCGCCAGACCTATATTCGCGCCCGCTTGATCCACGAAGGCGGCGACGTCTGGGCCGAACCGTTCGAGCTCCAGGACTCCTCGATGCTGTCGGTGCTGGCCAAGGCCGATGCGCTGGTGGTGCGTGTGCCGAACGCCCCCCCCGCCGACACCGGCGACCGTACCGATATCATCCCGCTGGACGGCTATTGAACGTCAACGGCACGCAAGCACCTCTGCTTGCGAACGCCGTCACGGCATCATCCGTAGACTGACGAATCGTCAGAGGGACAGCGAAACCGGGCGGCTTTGTACCGCCCGGCCTCGTCAGGTCACTTCTTCGGCGCAGCCGGAGCAACCGCGGCAGGAGCAGCACCCGGAACCGGCGCGGCGGTCGGATCAACCGGCGGCGGCGGCTTCGGCAGCTCGGA
>JAATGK010000384.1 GCA_015654715.1 Alphaproteobacteria bacterium | reverse complement strand
GAGCCAAATAGCGGCGACTGCCGGCGGTTACTTATGGGCGCCACCGACCCAAATCTTGACGTCGTCCCACAGTTTTTTGGCTGGCTGTTCGGTAGCCAGTTCGGCTTTCACGGCATGAAATCGCAGCGTGTCGAAATGGGCTGCGACGCGTTCGGGCGCCACCACCCAATAGGCGACGAGAATCGCAAATCCGTACCGCAGCAACCTTTCCATGTTCCGCTCCGGGACAGATGAACGGCTTCCAGGCTGGTTCGTGCAATTTCCGTGCTGATTTCACGTCGTTTTTTTGCGCTACTCCGGAACTCCTTGCGATCCGACGGACGCGCCGGTAACGTTTTCCTTTCTCCTTCGGACATACAGGAAATGGACTTCAAAGCAGACGCCCTCGCAGCCATCGGCAACACGCCGCTGATCCGGCTTCGCCGCGCGTCCGAACAAACCGGCTGCGAGATTCTCGCCAAGACCGAGTTCTTCAATCCCGGCCAATCGGTAAAGGATCGCGCCGCGCTCTACATCGTCAAGGATGCCGTCGCCCGCGGAGCCCTGCGGCCAGGCGGTGTTATCGTCGAGGGCACGGCGGGCAATACCGGCATCGGCCTCGCCGTCGTCGCCAATGCGCTCGGTTTGCGTACGTTGATCGTCATTCCCGAAACCCAGAGCCAGGAGAAGAAAGACGCGCTGCGTCTGCTCGGGGCCGAGCTGATCGAAGTGCCGGCGGTGCCTTACCGCAATCCCAATAATTACGTGAAAATCTCCGGGCGTATTGCCGAGCAACTGGCGCGCAGCGAACCCGCGGGCGCCATCTGGGCCAACCAGTTCGATAACGTTGCCAATCGTCAGGCGCATGTGGAAACCACCGGCCCGGAAATCTGGGAGCAAACCAACGGCCGCGTCGATGGCTTCGTTGCCTCGGTGGGATCGGGCGGCACCCTGGCGGGCGTCGCCATCGCGCTGAAATCGAAAAGCCAAGCCGTGCACATTGCGGCGGCCGACCCGCTCGGGGCTGCAATCTATTCCTGGATCAAGACCGGTGAACTCACGGCGCATGGCTCCTCGATCACCGAAGGCATCGGCCAAAACCGTGTCACCGCCAATCTTGAGGGGGCGCCGATCGACGATGCCTACGAAATTCCCGACGAAGAGATGCTGCCGATCGTGTTCGAATTGTTGCAGCACGAGGGCTTATGCGTCGGCGGTTCGACCGGCATCAATGTCGCAGGCGCCATCCGCATGGCCAAGGAAATGGGACCCGGCCATACCGTTGTGACGATTCTCTGCGATTACGGAACGCGTTATCAATCCAAGCTGTTCAATCCTGCGTTCCTGCGATCTAAGAACCTGCCGACCCCATCTTGGCTTGCCAACCCTCGTCCACCGATCACGGTCCCCTTCGAATGATATACCCTCTCGTCACGCCCTTGTGGCTCGCCGAACGCCGCGCCGATCCGCTGGTCAAGGTCCTCGATTGCTCGTGGTACATGCCCGCGGCTGGACGCAATCCCGCCGCCGAGTTCGTTGCCGGTCACATTCCGGGGGCGCAGTTCTTCGACATCGACGCCCAGTCGGACCGATCGAGCCCGTGGCCGCATATGCTGCCCGCGCCGGAGATTTTTGCAGCCGCGGTGGGCGCCTTCGGCATCAGCAACGACACGACCGTGCTGGTCTACGACACCTCGCCGATGTTCTCGGCGCCACGGGTATGGTGGATGTTCTGCGCCATGGGCCATGACAAGGTGGTGATCCTCAACGGCGGTCTCAAAGCCTGGAAGGATGCCGGCTATCCGGTGGTCGATCGTTCGACACCCGAAACCAAGGCGATCTTCGCCGCTCATCCCAATCCAGCGCTGGTGCGCAGCTTCGACGACGTAATGCGAATCGCCCGTGACGGTTCCGCTCAGATTCTCGACGCCCGTGGCCCCCAGCGCTTTTACGCCCGCGAGCCGGAGCCGCGCCCAGGCGTCCGCGGCGGCCATATTCCCGGCAGCCGCAACGTGCATTACGCCGAACTGCTCGCTCCGGACGGCACTCTGAAGCCGGTCGGTGCGCTAAAGGATCTGTTCGAAGCAAAAGGCGTCGAGCTTGCCGCTCCCATCGTGACGAGTTGTGGATCGGGTGTGACCGCCGCCATCCTGCTGCTGGCACTTGCCGTTGCGGGAGCGCAGGATATTGCGCTTTACGACGGTTCCTGGTCCGAATGGGGTGCGCGCCCCGAGGCTCCTGTGGAAACGGCCTAGTTGGATTAATTCGCCATGGCTAGCTCGAGATCGAAGCGCTTCCTGCCGATGACGGTGACCTTCCTGGAGATGAAGGCGAAGCCGGCCGCCATCCCGCCGCCGCATCCGTCCACCAAGATCGCGCTGCTTCGGGCCGAAAAGCCGCCGGTCCACTTCTACCGCTATCTCTACAACACGATCGGCGAGCCCTATTACTGGGTGGACCGTCGCCGCTTGGATGATTCCGTGCTTGGCGACTTGATCAAAAATCCGGCAATCGAGCTTTACGTCCTCTACGTCGACGGCAATCCCGCCGGGATGGCCGAGCTCGATTTCCGCCAGCCGCATATCGGTTTGCTTGCCTATTTCGGGCTGATGCCGGAGTACATCGGCAAACGGCTGGGGTACTATTTCCTATACCACACGGTGCAGAACGCTTGGTCTCGGGCAATCTCGACGCTTCTGGTTAACACCTGTACCCTCGATCATCCCCGGGCATTGCCGCTCTACCAGCGGATGGGGTTTGTGCCCTATTCCCGCGAGGAACGTAGCGTCGAGTTGCTTTAGCGTCTGTTTTACCGCAACACTCCCGCCCCAGCGAACGACGGCGCCCGCCTCATGAGCGAACAAGTCGCCGCGTCGATTTGAGGGGTCCTTATGAGTAATTCCGAAACCGCCACGTCGGCCGAAGCCAAGAGCAAACTCTGGTTCGGCCACCCGCACCTGTTGAAGCTTCTGTTCTCGACCGAGATGTGGGAGCGGTTCGGCTATTACGGCATGCGGGCGGTGCTGGTTCTTTATCTGGTCCAGCATTTTGTTTTCAGCGACAACGTCGCCAACGGGCTCTACGGCGCCTTCGCCTCGCTGGTCTATCTGACCCCGCTGATCGGCGGATTCATCGCCGACCAGTTCATCGGTCCCAAGCGGGCGGTGAAGACCGGCGCGATCCTGATGTCGGTCGGCTACATGATGCTCGCCTTCACCGGCGGCGACGCCGCCAAGCCCTTTGTGACGATCGAGGGCCACCGGTACGACGTGCAGATGGAAGGTCGCGGCGACGACGCGGTGCAGTACCTTCTCCAGAAGGGCGCGCGCTACAAGATCGTCGGCAATGAGGACAAGTCGATTTCCATCGTCGGCGCCCCCGCCGCCATCCCCGCCAAAGTCATTAGCGGACATTACCAGTTCGACGGCGAACGTAACCCGCTCAACGTGTTTTTGCTGTTCATCTCACTGGCGCTGGTGATCGTCGGTAACGGTTATTTCAAGCCCAACATCACCACCATTCTCGGCACGCTCTACGACCGCAACGACCGCCGCCGCGACTCCGCTTATTCGATTTTTTATATGGGCATCAATGCCGGTTCGATCATTTCGCAGACCTTTGTTCCGTTGTTCGCAATCTGGTTCGGCTACACTTGGGGGTTTGTGCTGGCCGGCATCGGCATGTGCTTTGCCTGGGCGCGCTTCCAGTTTGCCGGTCCCCAGCTCGAGCCCTACGGCAATCCGCCGGCGAACGCCAAGAACATCAACTTCATCTTCTACGTCGGCACGCTGTGCGCCGTTCCGGTGGTCTGGTTCCTGCTCAACAACGCCATGATCACGGCGTCGATCGCCCACCAAGTCGCCGCGACGGGCATCATCTCCTTCCTGCTGTCGCAATCGATTCTGGGACAATTTCTGTTCGCCGCATTCTTCGCGGCCATCATCGGCTTGCCGGTTTGGGCAATGTTCACGCTCAAACCCGAAGATCGCGACCGCATGGCGGTTGCTTGCGTTCTGACCTGCTTCTCGGTCGTGTTCTTCACGCTTTTCGAACAAGCCGGCTCGTCGCTGACGCTTTATGCCGACCGCAACACCGATCTCGTGATCCTGGCGCCGTTCCGCGTGTTTGCGCACGATGTCCAACTCTGGCGCTGGACCATTCCGGCGATCTGGGGCTACACCATGCCCGCCGGCCAAGTGCAGATCTTCAACCCGTTGTTCATTGTTGCCTTCGCGCCGCTGTTCACCTTGACGTGGAATTTCCTCAACAAGCACAAGCTGGAACCAAACGTTCCGGTCAAGTTTGCCATCGGTTTGATTCTGGTCGGCCTCGGCTTCCTGGCGCTGGTGTTCGGCTCCAAATTCCACGGCGCCGATTTCCGCGTGCCGCTGTTCTGGCTGGTATTCGCCTACTACCTGCACTCGATGGGCGAACTGTGCCTGTCGCCGGTCGGCCTGTCGGCGGTGTCCAAGCTGTCGATCCCCAAGCTGGTCGGCATGATGTTCGGCGTCTGGCTGATGGCGTCTGCCGTGGCCCAGTATGTCGGCGGCATCGTCGCCCAGCTCGCCTCAACCGAAACGGTCGGTGGTAAGGCGCTGAACGCACAGGTTTCGCTCGAAACCTACATGGGTGTGTTCCAGACCATCGGTATCGCCGGCATCATCGCAGGCGGCGTCGCCATCCTGCTGTCGCCGATCCTGAAGCGCGGCATGCACGGAATCCGCTAAACTTGCGCCGGACGGCTTTCCGGATTACGGCTGCCGCTTGAAGAACATTAGGCGGCAGCCGTGAGCGAAAAACCTACCAAACCCGAGACCATTGCCGTATCCGCCGGACGGATGAGCGCCGAGCATTTCGGCACCGTCAACACGCCGGTCTATCGTACCTCGACCATCCTGCATCCCGACTATGAATCGTTGAAATCCGAGGTCTCCGGGGGGGCCGCGCCGCGTTATGCCTACGGCCGTATCGGCACCCCGACGACCGAGAGTTTCGAGGGTGCGGTGGCCGAACTCGAAGGCGCCGCCCGCACCGTCAGCGTGTCCTCAGGCCTCAACGCCATCACCACGGCGATCCTGTCAGTCGTGTCGTCCGGCGATCACATCTTGATGACCGACAACGTCTATGGACCTTCGCGCCGCTTCTGCAACGGCGCGCTGAAACGCCTGGGCGTCGAGACGACCTACTTCGATCCCTTGCTCGGCGCCGGAATCGAGACCTTGTTCAGGACCAACACCAAACTTGTGTTCTGCGAGAGCCCCGGCTCCCTCACCTTCGAGGTCTGCGACATTCCCGCAATCTCCGAGGTTGCGCACCGCCACGGCGCCCTGCTTGGGATGGACAACACCTGGGCGACGCCGATCTACTTCCCAGCCTTGAAGCGCGGCGTCGATCTGTCGATTCAGGCCGCAACCAAATACATCGGTGGTCATTCCGATGTGATGATCGGCACCATCAGCGTCGGCGAGCAACTTGCGGAGCGTCTGGAGACCTTCATCCATGACCTCGGCCTGTTCGCCAGCCCCGACGATTGCTTCCTCGCCCTGCGCGGCCTTCGCACCCTGCCCGTGCGGCTGGCGCGCCATTGGGGCAATGGCCTGACGCTGGCCCGCTGGCTCCAGGAACGCCCCGAGGTGTCGCGCGTGCTGCACCCGGCGCTCGAAAGCGATCCCGGCCACAAGTTGTGGCGGCGCGACTTCACCGGCGCCTCGGGTCTTTTCGGCATCATCCTGAAACCCATCAACGAAGCGCAGCTCGCCGCCTTTATGAACAGCCTCAAGCACTTTGGCCTCGGTTATTCCTGGGGCGGCTATGAGAGCCTGATCATCCCGGCGCACTTTGTGCGCACGGCGAAGAAGTTTGAGGCCGAAGGACCCGTCATCCGCATTCATGCCGGATTGGAAGATACCGGCGACCTGATTGCCGATCTCGAGGCGGGATTTGCCCAAATGAGGGCCACATGACGGATGTGATCAGCCGCGAGGAATTTTTGGGCGCCGTGACGTTCAACGCCGACGGCTTGGTTCCGGTGATCGCACAAAGCAGTTCCACCGGCGCCGTCTTGATGCTGGCGTGGATGAATCGTCAGACACTGGCGATAACGCTCGCCACCGGAGAAGTCACCTACTGGTCGCGCTCGCGCCAGAAGGTTTGGCGCAAGGGCGAAAGCTCCGGCAACACTCAGCGTTTGGTGGAAGCCTTCGTCGATTGCGACGGCGACACGATACTGCTGAAAGTCGACCAGACCGGTCCCGCCTGCCATACCGGCGCGCCGGCGTGCTTTTTCCGGAAGCTTAGCGAATAGCGAATAGAAGGGGTGTCTGTTTCTGCCCCTACTCGCTACTCACTATTCGCTATTCGCTAAGAAAAGTACTTCGCCAAATAGTCGTTGAGAAACTTGTTCTTGGGATCGAGTTTGCGGCGCAGCGCGACGAAATCGTCGAGCTTTGGATAATGCGCCAGCGCCTCGTCGCGCGTCATGGTGTGGAACTGGCCCCAATGCGGCCGTCCGCCATAGCTCTTCAAAATCGCCTCGCAGGCCGAGAACAGCGGTTTGGCATCGACCTTGGCATATTGGTGCACGGCAATGGTGGCGCTGTCGCGGCCGTGGAACGGGCTCAGCCAGATGTCGTCGGCTTTGACCGCGCGGAAGGCGATCGGGAAGCTGGTGGCCAGCTTCTTCTTACGGATCATCGCGACGATTTCCTGCACCGCCTCGACGCCTTTGTCATAGGCTACGGCGTATTCCATGCCGTTGAACTTGACCGTGCGCGGCGTCGGAAACACTTCATGACTCCAACGCACCTTCTGCTTGCGCGGCATCAGGGCGCCGAACACCTTGTGCGCCGGAATGGCCAGGCCCGGCAGCAGCCGCAACAGCTCGGCGCCGCCGGCAAAGAGATATTCCTGCGGCCGGCGGATTTCGCCGCGGGCATAAAGCGTGCGGGCGCTGTGACGCGCCGGGGCGTTCGCCTCGGTCTCGTTGAGCGATTTGCACACCGCCATATCGCTGTGGGCGTACCAGAAGAACTCGAAATGGCGATTGGCACCAACCAGTCCGTCAAGTTGGCGGAACAACTCCTTCACCGGACGCACGAAGTAGCGGCGTTGCAGTTTGTAGACCGGGCGTACCGCCATATCGATTTCGGTCATCACCCCGAACAAGCCGAGCGCGACTCGGCCGGCGGCATAGATCTCGGCATTTTCGTCGGGCGAGCAGTGCAGCACTTGGCCAGTCGTGGTGAGGAGTCGGAAGCTGGCGACGTCGGCGGAAAAGCTGCCGTTCTTAATGCCGGTGCCGTGGGTGCCCGTAGCGACAGCTCCGCCCAGAGTCTGACGGTCGGTATCGCCCATGCTCTTGAGGGCGTAGCCCAGCGGATGCAGCAACGAGCCCAAACCCCACAGTGGCTGCGCCCCAGCAATGGTCGCCACTTCGCGTTCGGGGTCGAAGCCTTTGAGGCCGGTGAAGGCGCTGAGGTCGATCAGGGTGCCGTCGGTCTGGTTAAGCGGCGCGAACGAATGCCCGTTACCGGGAAAGCGGACGTGTCCTTCGGCCTTGCGCACGGCAATGGCGAGGTCGACTTCGTCCTGCGGCGCCACCACATCGCGCGGACGGAAGCTGACGCTTCCCGACCAGTTCGACCATTTGCCACCGACGATCTTCATGACACCCGTTTAATCTGTCAGGGCCGGGCTTTTAGCTTTTCGCGCGGCCACGTCAACGGGCGTCAAAGGGTAGCGGCAAAACCCTGTTGCATATCGAGACCGTGCGGAGTTGCACGGCAAGTCAGGCTGGCTTGCCAAGGCGTAGCCGCGCGGACCCAAGCAGCCCGGCGTCGCGCTATCGCGTTTCGCCGCGGCAGTCTCCGCCGCTCGCGCGGCGTAGACTGGTGACCCCGGCGTGACTCGAACACGCAACCTGCGGCTTAGAAGGCAGATGCTCTATCCAGTTGAGCTACGGGGCCGGCGATCTGGTCAGTGCGACCACGGCACTTTCCTATCATAACGGAAATTGTCGGCGTAGGCCTTGGGTTTCGGCGTCGGTCTGTGCGGCTCGAACAGGTCGAACGGGATATTGTGCTTGGCGGCGTAGGCCGTCGCCTCGTCCTTGGAATCGAATGCGAGCTGAACTTGGCTCAGCATATCGGACGAACTCGTCCAGCCCATCAACGGATCGATACGACGCGGGCTGGCGGGCTCGAATTCGGGCACCCAGGCTTTGGTGCGGGCCTTACCCGACTGCATCGCATTCCGGGTCGGCTGATAGATGCGCGCGCGCAAGTGAGAGCCTCCTGCCAAATCCAAATCACGTTCCGCCATCATACACAAAGATGGCTTTCTAGGGCATAGCTGGCACTGCTGGCTTGCCAAGGCGAAGCCGCGCTGTCCCAGGCTGCCCATCTTCGCTGCTCCGCAGCTTCGCCATGGCAGTCCCCGCCGCTATGCGGCGAAGACTGGTCGGGGCGGTGTGATTCGAACACACGACCCTCTGCTCCCAAAGCAGATGCGCTACCAGGCTGCGCTACGCCCCGCGACGGCTTAACGCCGTACACGAAATCGAGGTCTGCCCGCAACCCTCTAGCCGACTTTACGGACCGTTTCCGAAGATCTTGGCGTGAACTTTCTCGCCCGGCGCGATGCCGAGCGCGCGGGCCCGCCCGCCGTTGATCTCCAGCACCGCCTGCACCGGCTCGCTCGACGGCACCGGCTCTTCCGAATAGGGCACGGTGTTTTCGGCGATGGTCGAGATCGTGCCGTCCGCTTTGATGAAGATCATGTCGAGCGGCAGCACCGTGTTCTTCATCCAGAACGAGGCGAATTGCTCCTTACCGAAATCGAACAGCATGCCTTCATCGGTGCCGAGATGGCCGCGGAACATCAGCCCGATGCGGCGGCTGTCTTCGGTGGCCGCGAGTTCAACCGATAGCCGCTGCGCCCCATGCGGGGTATCGATCACGATTTCGGCTTTGGGTAGACCGGTCTGAGGTTGCTCCGCCGGCGAACAGCCCGACAGAAACACCAGGGCCGTCAGGGCCACCAGCAAACGACGCATGCTTCACCTCCCGCGCTCCTCGCGGCAAGCCACATACGACAATTTTGCCGATTTCAGGAGTCCAGAACTACGATCTCAGCGGCAAGTTCGCCCTTCGGCCCGTCGCCGGCCCGAACGCGCACGCGCTGGCCTTGGCGCAACTCGCGGATGCCACTTTGCCGCAACGTCTCCATATGGACGAAGACATCCGGCGTATCTGGCCCACGGCTGACGAAACCGTAACCCTTGCCGCGGTTGAACCACTTCACCGTCGCATCGAAGGCCGGTCCGCGCGGCTCGGCGGTATAACGCGAAGCGCGTTGCGTCGAGGCCTCAGCAGCCTGGGCCGTTGAATTGTCGAGCGAGAGCAACCGGCGCGCCTGCAGGCCTTTGGGCCCTTGCACCGCCTCGCAGACCACTTTGGCACCTTCATAGGCCGCCTTGAAGCCGGATTGGCGCACGCAGGTCTGGTGCAGAAGAATGTCGCCCTGAGCGCCGCTGCTCGGCTTGATAAAACCGTATCCCTTGGCGAGGTCGAACCACTTGATCAGTCCGACGACTTCCAAGGGCGTCTCTGCCGTCGTTACCACTGTTGCGTTTGTTTCCATCCCCGTCCCCGAACTCGTACCCATTCTCATGATGGTGGAAACAAGGTTAACACAGCTAACTTTGGGAGTGAAGCCAAACTGTCGCATAGCCGACATGAATCTTCAATCTGAGATTGAACCGAAATAGTTCGAAAAGACGGAACACCATCAGGGACATACGCGGCGCAATTCAAATGCCTGCCCGGCCAAAGATGGTTTTTGCCAGCTCCCGACGATCCGGTTGTGCCGGCCCAACGCGTCATCGGCTGCGACAGCTTTCGACAAATGCCTCGACAGAAATTCGCCGCCATCGTCAGCGTTGAAGCCTTGATTGCGGCGCTCGCTTCGCTCAAAAAACCGCGACGAAAGGCTCTGTCATGGCAGACGATCCGCTTTTTGCCGCTGAAGAATGGCTCGCCCAAGGCCGCGGCGTGGCGCTTGCCACCGTGCTCTCTACTTGGGGTTCGGCGCCGCGTCCCGCTGGCAGTCAGATGGCCGTGTGCAGCGACGGCGCGTTCGCCGGTTCGGTCTCCGCCGGCTGCGTCGAAGGCGCCGTTTTGGAAGCCGCCCACGCGGCGCTGAGCGATGGCAAGCTCAAGCGGCTTTCGTTCGGGGTCGCGGATTCCACTGCTTGGGCGGTTGGACTGACTTGCGGCGGCAAGATCGAAATCCTGGTTGAACCGCTCGTCAGCCAAACCGCGCGTGACACCATCGTCACGCTGAACGGTATGCGCCGCAGCGAACGGCCGGCTGTGCGCGCGGTTCAGCTTCAGACCGGCGCCTGCTGCACCATTGATCCGCACGTGGAAGACGGCCTTCTTGCTGCCATCTCTGCCAAGGCTGCCCGCAGTGATCGTAGCGGTGAAGTCACCGTCGACAATGCACCATGGCTGCTCGTGGTTGCCAATCCGCCGGTTGATCTGGTGGTGATCGGAGCGGTGCACATCGCCCAGGCGCTGGTACGTATAGCTGCGCCGCTCGGCTATCGCATTCGCGTCATCGATCCGCGTCCTTCGTTTGCGACCGTGGACCGCTTTCCCGGTATCGCGCTTTTCCACGACTATCCAGACGAGGCCCTCGCCCGCGCCCCTTTGCACCAGCGTAGCGCGCTGGTGGCGCTCGCCCACGATCCCAAGATCGATGATCCCGCTCTGATCGCCGCGCTGGGCTCGCCCGCCTTTTATGTCGGTGCGCTCGGCTCGATGAAAAACCAAGCCGCCCGTCGCGAACGCCTCATGGCGCAGGGTTTCGGCGACAGCGATCTCGCCCGGCTGCATGGACCGGTCGGACTTTCGATCGGATCCAAGACGCCGGAGGAGATCGCGGTCTCGATCATCGCCGACATCATCGCGACGATTCACAAGGCTTAGCTTTCGTTTGGGCCGTGCTGTTTCGAGCGGCCATTGCGCGGCTGCAGTTCCGCCGGCGTCAGCACACCATCGTGATTTTTGTCGATCTTGTCGAACATCGCTTCATCCTGCGCGGCAAATTCCGTCAGGTTGAGAAGCCCGTCCTCGTCGGTGTCGAGGCGCCGGAACAGCCGCACATTGGCAATGCCATAGCGCTCTTCTTCGCCGGCCACGAATTGGGTCAGGTTCATCATTTGCCCCCCGCCGCTCGATTGCGCGAAGCGTTTGGCGATCGCCGCATCGAGTTCGGCGCGCGTTACCCGGCCGTCCATATTGGTGTCGTTGTCGCGGCAAAACCCCGAGAGCCCGCCCCGGCCGTTGGAGGTCGCCTGATCGCGCACCGAGCACGCCACGAAACCGGCGCCGTCACGATCGAGCTGGACAAATCGGACGCGCTGCGCCGCGCCGTATTCGGCCAGTGTCAACTTGCCGTCGCCGTTCCAGTCGAGACGGTGGAACATCGCTTCGTTGGATTTGCGAAATTCCGCGGTGCGTTCCGCCATGAACTGTTCGAGCGACATGGTCGGGCCATGACGGGTCGCCGCCGCAAAGCGATAGCCGAGGACGTTGTTCATCTCGGCGCGGGTCACCCGTCCGTCTTTGTTGACATCGAAATCGCGCTCGAGCCGGACGGCGCCGCGCTCGGTGGAGCGCTCCAGCCCTTGCATCGGTCCGTCATTCTGGACCTCACTGTTGTTTCCGGCCGCTACCGCCGCTCCCGCCATCAGCACTGCACCCAACGCCCACGCCACCGTTTTCGTCGTGATCATTTGCCAACCCCCATAGAATGCGCCAACAATATCGCGCTCTGGTTGTCGCGGAACTTTTCCAGAACAAAAATCTTCTTTCGCAACCATGGCGGCAAATTCACATCCGACAAACTTCGCAACAATTCTGCCTTTGCGACCCACGTGCACCTCGCCGACAATGAGACATGCTAGACTTGCCAGTCATGACCCGGGACGAATCGAAGCCGCACATTTTGGTGGTGGAGGACGCGCGCGATATCCGCGAGCCCTTGGCGCGATATCTGCGCGAGAATGGCTATCGCGCCACCACAGCGTCTGACGCCGCCGCCGCTCGCAAAGTGCTGAAGGGCGCCGGCATCGACCTGATCGTCCTCGACATTATGATGCCGGGCGAAGACGGATTGTCGCTGTGCCGTTTCATTCGCGAGAGTTCGCAGACGCCGGTGATCCTGCTGACGGCCCGCGGTGAAGAGGTCGACCGCATCATCGGTCTGGAAATGGGTGCCGACGACTACATTTCGAAGCCATTCAGTCCGCGCGAACTCATTGCCCGCATTGCTGCGGTGTTGCGCCGGACCCAGGCCTTGCCGCCGCGCCAGAAGCCGCCAACCGCCGCCAAGATCAGGTTCGGCGACTGGATCTTGGATACCGGCCAGCGTGAACTGATCGGACCGGACGGCGTCGCCATGCCGCTGTCGAGCGGCGAGTTCCGCTTGCTCACGGCCCTGATCGAGCGGCCCAAGATCGCCCTGTCGCGCAACCAGCTTCTCGACCTCACCAAGGGGCGCGACGCCGACCTGTTCGACCGCTCGATCGACAACCACGTCAGCCGCCTGCGCAAAAAGATCGAACCCGACCCCAAGAACCCGCGCTATATCAAGACGGTTTGGGGCGGCGGCTACATTTTTGCCGTGGACCCGGTCACCGAATGAAGATCTGGCCGCGCACCCTGGGCGTTCAGCTCATCGTGGTCATTTCGCTGGCCATCTTTCTTTCGAATGCCGCGGTCGCCTTGTGGTTTGAGCTTGGTGCCGAGCGCCAGAACGAAGCCGATATCGCCGAGCGCATGCTCGACCGCACCACGTCACTAGCGACCCTAATGGCATCCATACCACCCCGGGCGCGGACGGCGGCAGCCGAAACCATGGAAGGGCATTTTTGGCGCTATCACATCCATACCGGTGCCCATATCGACCAGCCGATGTCCCCGGAAGAGGCCAAACTGGCCGCCAAGCTCAAGGCGATGCTGCCGCTACACCAAGCCAACGGCCCGGTGGAGGTGCATATCCATTATGGGCGACCGCCAGGGACCGCACCGGGCGATTTTTCACCCAACACCAAGTCCGTCGAGATGGTGGTCCCGGTGGTACGTGGCACCGAATTAGTCGCGACCTTCATTAAGCCGCCAGGCCCACCGTGGCCGAGGGAGATGATCCTTGCTGCCGTATTGGCAGTGCTGATCGCTTCTGTGTCAGGTGCCTACATTGCGCGCAGGATGGCGCGGCCGCTGTCCAAGCTGGCGGAGGCTGCTGCTTTGACCGCCCGAGGCGAGACCGCACCGCTGGTCCCCGAAGTCGGTCCCGATGACGTCCGCCGCGCGGCCCAGGCGTTCAACGCCATGACCGACCAGGTCACCCGCACCCTGGAAAGCCAGCGCCACCTGCTATCGGCCGTCGGCCACGATTTGCGCACCCCGATCACCGCGATGCGGATCAACATCGAATTCGTTACCGACCCCGAGCTGCGCGACCGCCTGCAAAAGAACCTCGAAGAGCTGCAGGTTCTGACTGAGGCGGTGCTGTCGGCCGCCCGCGGTACCGGTGGCGAACCCTCACGCCAGATCGACCTCGCGGCCCTGGTCGAGAGCATCTGCGCCGACCTTGATGACCTCGGTGAGCCGGTCACTTGGGCTGGTCACGCCGCCGCGCCGCTATCCTGCCGGGCCGGTGAGCTGCGCCGGGCGATCCGCAATCTGGTTGAGAACGCCGTGGCTTACGGCAAGAAAGCGGACGTCTCGCTGCACGCCGCCCCGGGCAGTTACGAGGTCTGGGTCGAGGACGAAGGCCCCGGCATTCCGGCGGAAGACCGCCAACGTGTGTTCGAGCCATTTGTCCGCCTCGAAAGCTCGCGCAATCTGGAGACCGGCGGTACCGGCCTTGGCCTCACCCTGGTCAAGTCCATCGCCGAGAGCCACGGCGGCCGCATCGTGTTCGAGGATCGTAACGCGG
>JAATGK010000076.1 GCA_015654715.1 Alphaproteobacteria bacterium | reverse complement strand
TTATCTCACCGCCTTCGAGCATGGCCGCAAACCCGGCGACATCATGCACGACGGTCCGGTCAATATCCGCGGCTGGCAGCCGGAAGACTACGAAGGCAAATATCGCGGCGATGTGTCGTTGCGCGAGGCTTTCGCCATCTCGTCGAATTCGGTGGCGGTGCAGCTCACCCAGGAGGTCGGGGCCAAGGCCGTGGCGCATACGGCAAAGCGCATGGGCATCGAAACGCCGTTGCAAGCGGTGTCCTCGCTGGCGCTGGGCACCTCGGTGGTGACGCCACTGGAACTCACGTCCGCCTATGCGCCATTTGCCAACGGCGGCAACGCGGCGGAGCCTTATGGGATCGTCAGCATCAAGACGCAATCGGGCAAAGTGATGTGGCAGCGCAAGGTGCCGGCGCCCGTGCAAGTGGTCGCGCCCGAGAATCTTTTGGCCATGACCAGTCTGCTCACCGATGTCGTCACTTACGGCACCGGCAAGGCCGCCCGCCTCGACGATCGTCCCACCGCCGGCAAAACCGGCACCACGCAGGATTATCGCGATGCCTGGTTCATCGGCTTTACCGCCGATCTGGTCTGTGGCGTCTGGATTGGCAACGACGACAATCAGCCGATGAATCGCGCCACCGGCGGCACCCTGCCGGCGCGCATCTTCAAGAGTTTCATGATCGGCGCCGAACAAAAGCTGCCGGTCAAACCACTAGCCGGCGGCGCGCCACTGCCGGAAACCACACCCGATGAGCAGCAGCAACCACCCGAGCAAAAGCCGGATTCGTTCCAGCAGTTGCTGGATAAGCTGTTCGGGACGTAGAGCGCTTCACCGAAAAGTGCCCGCGCACGTTGTGCGCTATTTGAGAGTAGGCGTGCAAAGCACGCCGGGCGATTTTAGGCCATGAAGCGCGACTAAACAAAAAGTCGAATTCTTACCGCGGTGCGTAGCGGTGCAGCGCCGAGCCGTGCTGACGCAGCCAGGCTTGTGCGGGCATCACATCGCCGATCAGCGTGCCGACGATGCGCCAGAAGCCGGCGCCGTGATTCATTTCCTTCATATGCGCGACTTCATGCGCCACGACATAGTCGAGCACGAATTCCGGCGCCAGGATCAGCCGCCACGAGAACGACAGCGAGCGCGTCGACGAGCACGATCCCCAGCGGCTGGCGGTATCGCGCACCGTGATGCGCTTGGGCTTGATGCCCAACTTCGCCGCATAATCGAAGCTCTTCTGTTCCAGCTCGCGCTTGGCTTGCTTTTTAAGAAAATCGAGCATCCGGCGCGGCGTGTGTTCGGCGCGGCCCGGCACGCGAATGACGCCGGTGTCGACCGTCACCGGCCCCTCTTCGGCCCGTAAAATCAAATGATCTTGGCCATGGAACGGAACATGGGCGCCCGCCGCCAGCACCACGCGGGCCGGCACTTGCGCCAGTTGCCGCGCGATCCAATCGGATTCGCCGCGCGCGAAATCAACGGCGCGATCGAGCGCCCGCTTGGTCGGCGCGATCACCATCACTTCGCCGGTGGTGGGATGTACCTTCACGATCAGCCGGCGCGCCCGCGGATTGAGCTTGACGCTCAACTCGACGGCCCGGCCGTCGATTTTCAAAAGTTCGCGGCGCACGATGCGTCTGGCTTGGGCCAACCGATCTTTTCCTTCTGATATGGATGCCTTTATACGCGTTGGCAGCAGCGTCTCAACGCGTATGCGGCACTGTTTCTAACCTTCGGAGCCGCGCACGCAAGAAAAAATCTGCGGCCGGCATGTTGACTTTGTAATCCCGGACGGCTTTCGATTTCGCGTGAAGCAATGTGAAATGCCCACTCTCAAAGGACGATCGCGCCATGCGTGAACACAAGGTGGCCTTACTGGCCGGTGCATATTCGCTAGCAATGATCCTCGGAGCACTGTTCTTTCAATACGTAATCGGCGTTCCGCCGTGCGAGATGTGTCATTGGCAGCGTTGGCCGCATGATGGCGCCATTGTGGCGGGATTGGGCAGCGCGCTTTTCTTCTATATGCGCGTAATCGATCGCGACACGGTGAAGCTGTTTGCCTGGCTTGCGCTTTTGTTGATTGTGGTGACGGCACTGATCGGCGGCTGGCAAGCCGGCATCGAATGGCGCTGGTGGCCCGGGCCCGCCAGTTGCACCGGCCCGCGCTTTGTTCTCAGCACCAGCATGGATCTCAATGCACCGGTGGTCAGTTGCGATAATCCGAGTTGGCGGCTGTTCGGCATTTCGCTGGCGGGTTACAATTTCCTCTGCTCGATCGTGGTTGCGATCCTGGGCGCACTGCTGCTTTTGAAAAAAATCAAGCTGCCGGTTCCGGCGCTCGACAAATGGGCCAATTCGTGAGGACATTTCTGTGAGAGGGGTCCGCCCCGCCGCGCCCGGCACGAGTCCCGATACCGCTGCGATGATCCGCGTTGATCATGCCGGCGAATACGGCGCCGTGCGCATCTATGCCGGTCAGATGGCGGTGTTCGGCGTGCGCAATAGCCGCGCGGCCGATGCCGTCCGTCACATGGCCAAACAAGAAGACGAGCATTTCGCCCGCTTCAGTAGCCTCATCGCCGAACGCGGCGTGCGCCCCACCGTGTTGCAGCCGCTCTGGCAAGTAGCAGGCTTTGCCCTCGGCGCCGCCACCGCTTTGATGGGCGAGCACACCGCCATGGCCTGCACCGAAGCGGTGGAAACGGTGATCGACGATCACTATGCCGCCCAAGTCACCGCGCTCGGCGACAGTGATCCTGATTTGAAAGCAACCATCGAAAAATTCCGCGCCGACGAAATCGTTCATCGCGACACCGCGATTGCACACGGTTCCGAAAAAGCTCTGGGCCACACGCTTCTTACCGCCGCGATCAAACAGGGCTGCAAACTCGCGATCGCATTATCGACACGGATTTGAAGCGCGTCACGCCTGCCGCTGCAGCGCGAGGTAGAACCTCAGCGACGAACGCACGCATGATCTTGCGGGAACCTTCCGCCTTCAAAATGCGAACGCTCGCTGCCGAAATGGCGGCGACGAGTGCTTGGAACGCTGCTGTTGCGGTTCCTTTCTGAGGGAAATCGCAGGTTTCCTGTTGGCTGTCATGGCTGGACCCGAATGCGAATTGTGAATGCGACGAAACATTCACATTATGGCTACCGCAAATCCAAGCACAAGGTTTCCCCCACCATGACGTCATTGCACAAATCTCCGCTGGCCCCGCTGCTCGCCCGGCTTATCTCCGAGGCTCGCGCCAGCGAGGACGCCCTTGCCGCCCAGCGGGCCGTCAACACTGCCGACGGCGGCGACCCGCGCACCGAAGACTATCGCGCGTTCTATGCTCGCGCCAAAGACCTCTATCTCGCGGTGTCGCCCGAAACGGCGCGGCTTCTCTACGTTCTGGCACGCAGCAGCCATGCCCATGCCATTGTCGAATTCGGCGCCTCGTTCGGGGTATCGACGCTGCACCTTGCCGCCGCACTGAAGGACAACGGCGGTGGCCGCTTGATCACCACCGAATTCGAGGCCACCAAGGTCGTCCAGCTCAAGCGCAACATTGCAGCCGCCGGCCTCGAAGAATTCATCGAAATCCGCGCCGGAGACGCGCTCGAAACGCTGGCGCGCGATCTGCCGGAGCGCATCGATCTGGTTCTGCTCGACGGCGCCAAGCCGCTTTATCCGCAAATTCTTGCATTGCTAGAACCGCGTTTCGGACCCGGAACGCTGATCGTCGCCGACAATGCCGACATGTGCCCGCAATACCTCACGCATGTGCGGGGCGGCGGCTACATCTCACTGCCGTTCGCCAGCGATGTTGAAGTGTCGATGTGGATTGGGGACTGAGCCGCGCAAGCGCAAAGCCTGCACGATCACGGTTCCAGTTCGGTATCCCAATAGAGATAATCCGACCAGCTATCGTGCAAATAGTTGGGTGGGAACAGGCGGCCGTTGTTGCGCAGTTCGTTGACGGAGGGCCGATGCGGGCGCTGGCGCGGATGCATACCGCATTGCTGCGACAGCCGTCCGCCCTTCAAGAGGTTGCACGGGGCGCAGGCCGCCACCACGTTGTCCCAGGTCGTCTTGCCGCCGCGCGACCGCGGGATGACGTGATCGAAGGTCAGGTCTTCGTCGGAGCCGCAATACTGGCATTGGAAGCGGTCGCGCAGGAACACGTTGAACCGGGTAAAGGCGGGATTGCGCGCCGGCTTGATGTAGGTCTTGAGCGACACGACGCTGGGCAGCCGCATCTCGAACGACGGCGAATGCACACAGCGATCGTATTCTTCCAGGATGTTGACGCGGTCCAGGAACACCGCCTTGATGGCGTCCTGCCACGACCATAGGGACAGCGGGAAGTAGCTCAACGGACGATAGTCGGCGTTGAGAACGAGAGCCGGGCAGCTTTCGGGACTGCGCGCGGCTAACACGACACGACCCTGTGGAAGACCTGCCTCCATACCATAGCAACGACACTTTAAGAGCCTGGCGCGGCTATGCCAAGCCGCAGCGCTAAGTTACGTGATTCGGTGTGACGGAATGGCGACGCTTATTTCAAGAGTGAGCGGCACTCGCCCGGTGCGGCAAGCCGTCCGTCAAAGGCTAGCTTGAGGAAATTGGCACCCAGCGCCAGGGCGCCGTCGTCGATGCCATGGCCGACCCCGAGCGAAAGATGCCACTGCACGCGCACGCCGGCGGCGCCGAGCATGGCCGCCGTAGCGAAAAGCGCCTCAGGCGGGATCACCGGATCGGCGCTGCCATGGCTGAGAAAAACCGGCGGAAAATCGGCCGCCGGCGATACCGCGCCGGTCAAAACGCCGGAAAAGCCAATGATCGCTGCAGGTTTGAGCGCCGAAAGTCCAAGCGGCAGCGCCATCATGGTGCCTTGGGAAAATCCCACCAGCGCCAGCCGGCTCGGCGGCAGCGCGAGGCGCCTCAGTTCGGCTTCGATGAACGCTTGGAGCGCCGGCGTCGCCGCGACCACGCCTTGTTGCATCACGTGGGGATCGAGGTCGGCGATCGCAAACCACTGGCGGCTGGCGCCCGGACAGGGCTCAGGCCCATCGGGGGCGGCAAAGGCGGTGTCCGGCAGTAGCTGCGCCAAAGGTGTCGCCAGCCCGATCATATCATTGCCGTCGGCGCCATAGCCGTGGACGAACACAACAAGGCTGTCGGCCTTGCCGCTCTTGGCCGCTTGGCGCGGTCCGGTAAGTGCCATGCTGGTTTGACCTTTAATGCTTGCCGCATAATGGTCATGCGATCATGCCGACCACAACCCGTTTCGCTCCCAGCCCGACCGGCTATCTCCATCTCGGCCACGCTTTTGCGGCGCTGACCGCGGCGCGTCAGGGCACACGCTTTTTGCTGCGCCTCGAAGACATCGACGCCACCCGCTGCCGTCCCGCCTTTGCGGCGGCGATTCTCGAAGACCTGTCGTGGCTTGGGCTGACCTGGGAACAACCGGTGCTGCGCCAATCGGAGCGCATGGGCGCCTATGCGGCGGCGCTAAAGGTTCTGAAATCGCGCGGACTTCTCTATCCTTGTTTCTGCACCCGCGCCGACATCGCCGACGAGATCGCGCGCTCCGGCGATGCTCCAAATGGTCCTGACGGGCCGCGCTATCCCGGCACTTGCCGTCACTTCAGCGATGACGAACGGTCGGAAAAAATCGCCGCCGGCATTGCCTATGCCTTGCGCCTTGATGCCACCAAAGCTGCCGCCGCGGTGGGGCCGCTCAGCTTCACCGAGTTCGGCGCCGGATCGGCTGGCGAGACCGGGCGCATTGCGGTCGATCCGTTGTTGTTCGGCGATGTCGTGCTGGCGCGCAAGGAAACGCCTTCGGCCTATCATCTTGCCGTCGTGGTCGACGATGCCTTCCAAGGCGTCGATCTCGTCACCCGCGGCAACGATCTGTTCGCGGCGGCGCATATCCAGCGCGTGTTGCAGATGCTGCTCGGCTTGCCCGAGCCCGCCTATGCCCATCATCGTTTGATCTTGGACGCGGCCGGCAAGAAGTTCTCCAAACGAGATCGCGCCGTGACCTTGCGCTCGCTGCGCGCGAGCGGTCTCACCCCGGAAGATATTCGAGACCGGCTTAGTTCGGCGCGCCAAGGTATTTCTTGAAGAACGCCGCTGTGTGCTTCCAAGCGTCGGCCCGCGCCGCGGCATTGCCGTCCGGTGTGCCGCCGAGGCCTTCGAGCGGCCTCAGCGCCGGATTGTCGCTCGGCGGAATCGCCACCACATGCCCGGCGTTGTCATAGGCAATGTGCTCACGGGGAAATTTGAAATGCTTGGCCTCCAGCCGCGCGATCACCTGTTCGCTCATCGTTGCTGACGGCCATAACGCATCGGCCTTGCCGGAGATCAGCAGCACGGGCCCGTTGATGTTCTCCACCGGAATGATCGCCTCCTGGTGCATCGGCAGGGTATCGAGGCTGCGCTGATAAAGGTCGAGGATCGAGGTGAACATTTTCGACATGTCATACGGCAGATACGGCACCGGCTTGCCGTCGACGAGATAGGTCGACGCCACGCTACCGTAATTTTTCGGATCGAAGCCCTGCCACACCACCGACGACGGCACGCCCGCGACCACAACCTTGATGCGCAGATCGCGTGCCGCCACCACCAACGCGGTCTCGCCGCCAATCGAAGCGCCGTAAAGTCCGATGCGACCCGAATCGGCCAGCGGCTGCTTGGCGATCCAGTCGATCGCTTTGGCGAAATACTCGAGCGGAATGTTCTGAATCGCCGGCGGCAGGCCTTCGCTGCCGCAATAGGCCAAAGCCAGCGCGCCGTACCCCAGGCTGGCAATGTTCTGGGCGAGAAGCTGGCCGCCCTTCTCGCCGCATTCCGATCCGCCCAGAACCAGGATCGCCGGTTCCTTTTTTGCGGGGGCATACCAAGTGGCGACAAGGCCGTTGTCGCGGACGGGAACGCCGTCGGCCCAGGCGGTGGAGGATAGCAACAAGGCACAGAAAAGCACTGAGCGCTTCATGCAAAGTCTCCCTTCCGATCAACCGTGAGAATGCGGTGCCGCGCTATGCCGATGTGGCGGCGCCGATGATTTCCTGCAAATAAGCGACATAGACGTCGAAGGCGCGCCGGCCTTGCAGTGTCATCGCCACGCGGGTGCGCGGGCGCTTGCCGACGAAGTCCTTTTCGACCGCCACATAGCCGGCGTCTTCCAAGGTGGTGATGTGGGCGCCGAGATTGCCTTCGGTGGCGCCGACGATAGCCTTCAGACGTACGAACTCGATCGCTTCGCCATGTGGCAACGCCTTCAGGGCGGCCATGATTTTGAGGCGTACCGGCTGGTGGATGGTGGGATCTGGCTGTTCCATATCACACCGTCCGGAACCACAGGCCGGTCAGGATCATGGCGCCCCCGCCGACCGCGGCGAACCAGAAGAAGATCGGTTCGATGTAGAAAAATCCGATCAAGGTCAAGGCGACAACGACCATACCCGAGATCACATACCGCAAACCGCTCCACAGTCCGACCGCCATGTAGACCGATCCGGTGATCAGCGCGGGATAGGCGGCGAACTGCCGGCCATGCTGCGGCTGCAAGATGGCGTAGGTGGCAAAGACGAAGAACAAGATCACCGCCCACAGTGCCGCGAAGCGCCAAGCATAAGGGCCCGACTTGACGCCGTCCGGTTTGCTGCAGCGGCCCAGAATGACACCGCCGGCGCAACCGATCAGCACCAGCACCGCCCACAGCGGATTGGAATATTGCGGAAACAATCCGGTGCCGCCGTAGCCGATGATCCAGATGATGCCCCACATGATCAGATGCGGCGACGAGCGGTGATAGAAATAGAGCTGCGACGAGCGGCGGGTTGCCTCCTCGACCTGACTCAGACTGGCTTGGGCTTCTTGCGACGATAGCGACATTCAAGCACCTTCGGCGTGACGCAGATTACTCTATATGCCAGAGTGTTCTGAGTCAAGTCAGTCGGTGCCGAGGGGCAGCCGCAATTACCAGTCGTTGAGGCCTTCGAATTGGCTGAATCCGGCCGCGTGGGCCCAGTTCTCCCATTGAAACCGCAGGCGAGAGGTCATCACCGGGCTGCCGGTCCCCTGGCCGATGCCATAGATCGCCAGCTTCGCGCAGCCGCGATAAAGCCGCCGGTCCGGCGGCGGTAGGCTGTCGCCATGGCTGAGGCGGGCATATTCGGAATCTTCGATCCCGTCGCTGGCCAGGATGAAGGCGGTCGGCATCCCACCACAGCCTATGGCGCGCGCCGAATTATCCAGGAACGCCAGGATGTTGGTCTTTTGCTGCGACCGCCACCGGCCGCTGGCGACCAGCCGCGGGGTGTTGGCGATCAACTTCTGTACTTCAGCCGCGACCTGTTCGGGGCGGGCGCGCACCGAAATCCTGGTGTCGTAGGCGAAAGCGTTGGAGGACGGATCATAGCTGCCGAAAGTGCGGATATGGACTTCAGACGCCAGTCCGAGACGGCTCACGATGCGGGCGATGCGCAGGCTGACCCGGGCAGCAAAGGCCGGATCGTCGACCAGCGGATTGGACTTCGATAGATCGAGCCCGATGATGATCCGTTCCGGATGCAGCGTATTCTGGTCGTCGCCGGGGCTCCGCGAAATCTGCATCGCCAACGCGCCGCCTGCCACCAGCGCCACGGCCGTCACCGTGCCCAAAACGAAGCCTCGCATGCTATCCCCCAGCCTCATCGCGGCGTCTCCCTTATCTCCAGGAGGCGTCTGTGACGTTAGCGGAGGACCGCGTCAGGCGATAGACAGCCATGATCACCTCCGCGCCTCGGACAGTTCGAGCAGATGCAGCAGGGCGAAATCCTTGCGGCGCTGCTGGTAGTCCTTGGCGATGTGAGTGTTGCGCACGTTGTTCTCGACCGTCTGCATGTAAAGCGCAGCAACGGTCGTCACGATGAAGAACACCACGCTGGCAAAGGCGAGCCAGAACCAGCGGTCGGCATGCGCCAGCGAGCGGTCCGACAGTTTGGGCAGGCCCAAGGAAACGCCGTCATTGGCTTCGTTTGGATGCGCTGCGGCGGGCGTCGCCGTCATCGCCGCGTTCTGCACGTCGTGGTCGGCGGCAAACAACTGCTGAATCGAGTCATTGTTGTTCTGCCCGGGCGTCGCCGTCTGTTCCTGGGCCGTCGCCGTACCGCCCGCCATGTTGTTATAAGCGACGAGATAGCCGAGCCCCGAGATCATCAAGATCGCCATGACGAAGGACGCCGTGATCATCGTGGCGCGGCCAGTTTTGCCCGTCAGCTTGAGCATGAAATGAACGATCAGCACGGCGAACACGACCTGCAGGCTCTTGAACATCACCGAAGCTTGCAGCGCCGGTGGCACCACCATGAATTCGTTGGCGAGGGCGCGCGTCCACACTTCGCGGATGATGTGATAGTCGACGAACATCGAGATCAGCACGATGATCAGAGCAAGGCCCGCCGCGGCCACATAAAGTGGCTTGTAGTGCGCCACCTGCCGGCTTTTCTCCATGTTACGGGCGATGATCGCGTCGTCGTCGGCAAGGGCGCCGTCTTCTTCGGCGGCTTCGCGCGGCCGTTCGTGTGCCGCTTCTTCCCTTTTTTTGTCGCGCGAGAGTTCCAGGGCCTGGTTGTAACCGGCAACCTTCTCGCCCTCATGGCGCCAATCCGGTCCCCACGTCGGCTTGTCCACCGGGGTTTTGAGCCGTTCTATCAGTTGGGCCTTGAGGCGTGCCCGCATGCCGGGGGCCATCGTCCCGATTTCGGCAAGTTTCGCGGCTTCTTGGGTGAATTCATCGGGACTGAGCCCATGCAACAGCTCGCGGGAAAGGGCTTTTCTGGAGCTCGGCTGGGCCTCGGCGGCGGTTCTGGCCATGGCATTCCCCCATTGGTACACTTGGTCGGGTACGCTGGCGCGAGAAGAAAGCCTCGTTGACAGAGTTAACCGCGGGTTTAAGGCCGGATTGTTTGCTGACTGCGACCGATTTGCGGCGAATTTAGACCGCTTGCCACAATTTCCGGTAGAGTGGCCGGGGAGAGGATTGACGTGCGATTAGCCTTGTTCGCCAGCCTTCTGGCTCTCGCCACCGCCGCAAGTGCGGCGCCGGCTCGACGGTACAAGCGTCAAGCTGACGGGATATTACGTCACGGCGTGGCGGTGGCAGCGCGATGGTAGCTACAAGTTCTGTCTCGACACCGACGGCGCCGACAAGCAGCAGTGAAGGACTTCGATGACTCATACATTGGACAAGCTGTTTGACACCATCGCGGCGCGCCGCGGCGCCAATCCGCATCTGTCCTACACCGCCAAGTTACTCGCCGAAGGTGTCGAGCGCTGCGCCAAGAAGTTCGGTGAAGAGGCGGTCGAAACCGTGATCGCAGCGGCGGCCGGCCACAAAGCCGAGGTCGTCACCGAATCCGCCGACGTGCTCTACCACCTGTTGGTTTTGTGGGCGGCGTGCGGCGTGGAACCGGATCAGGTTTGGCAAACGCTCGCGTCGCGCGAGGGGCGCTCCGGATTGGAAGAGAAGGCGTCCAGAAAGCAATAGATGCGCATTTTGATCTCCCGTCCGCAGGAGGATGCGGCCAAACTTGCCGAGCTGTTAGGCGCGCGCGGCCATGAACCGCTTTGTGCGTCGCTGCTGTCGGTACGGTTCTTCGACGGGCCGGAACTGACGTTTGCCGGCATCAGCGCGATCATCGCCACCAGCGCCAACGGCATCCGGGCGTTTGCCAAGCGGACCGACCGGCGCGACTTGCGTATTTTTACAGTGGGACCGCAGACCGCCGATGCAGCCAAGAAAGCCGGCTTTGAGGAAGTCGAATGCGCCGACGGCGATGCTTCCACACTGGCCGAAAAAGTCCTCGAATGGGTCAAGCCGGAAGATGGCGTGCTGCTGCATGCCGCCAGTGCCGACACCGAAGGCCAGCTCAAGACGCTGCTCGCCGAAGAGGGCTACACGGTCGATGAAATCGTCCTCTACGAGGTGGTGGCAATTCACAAACTGCCGGAAATCGCGCGCGAGGCGCTGGTGCATCACACCCTTGACGCTGCGGTGGTGTTCTCGCCGCGCTCGGCGATGGCTTTGCGCGATTGCATCCAGCGCGCCGGTCTTGCCGAGGCGTGCAAGGCGATCGCGGTGGTGTGCATCAGTGCCGCCTCGGCCGCGGCTCTTGCGCCGCTGGAATTCCGCCAAGTGATCGTGGCGGAACGGCCCAATCAGGCGGCGATGCTGGATGCGGTCGAACGGGCGGCGGCCACGCCGAAAGCGTAGAGCGCTTTCAGGAAAAGTGCCTGCGCGTTGCGCGCCATTTAAGGGTAGGCGTGCAAGGCACGCCGGACGGCTTTCCGTCCGAAAGCGCGACAATCAAAGAATCGATAGCATTTCATCGTTTCCGTGAAACGGTAAAACGCTCTAAGGCTGACCGTACGCGGTCGATACACATCCGGCGCGTGTTGCCGCATATCCGCAAACCGACCAAAATTGCGTCACCCCGGCGCCACTTGCCGAAGATTACAGCGGCCCCAGCACAGTATTTCGGCAGCATGCCCATTGACGAACCACGTGGGCGGGCAG
>JAATGK010000079.1 GCA_015654715.1 Alphaproteobacteria bacterium | reverse complement strand
TTGCCGCCATAGGTCGAACCGTGGGTGCCGGGCGTCATGCCTTTGGCCGCATCGGCGGTGGCGAGGCACGCTCCGACCGGGAAACCGCCGCCGATCGCTTTGGCGATGGGCATGATGTCGGGCGTGATGCCAACCCATTCATAAGCAAACAACTTGCTGGTCCGGCCCATGCCGCACTGCACTTCGTCGAAAATCAAAAGCAGGCCGCGGTCGTCGCAAAGCTTGCGCAGGCCGCGCAGGAATTCCGGCGCCATGACACGCACGCCGCCCTCGCCCTGGATCGGCTCGCTCAAGTTAGCGGCGGTCTCAGGCCCGCTGGCAGCTTCCACCGCTTTCAGATCGCCCGGCGGGATGGTGTCGAAACCTTCCACCTTGGGGCCGAAACCTTCGAGATATTTCGCATTTCCGCCCGCCGCGATCGCCGCCATGGTGCGGCCATGGAAGGCGCTTTCAAAGCCGACGATACGGAAACGTTCGGGATGGCCGCTGACGAACTGGTAACGGCGCGCCATCTTCCAGGCGAGTTCGCAGGCTTCCACCCCCGAATTGGTGAAGAACACCGTGTCGGCGAAGGTGACTTCGCAAAGCCGCTTGGCGAGTTTTTCCTGCCCCGGCACGCGAAACAGATTGGAGGTGTGCCAAAGCTTGCCCGCCTGCGCCGTCAGCGCGGCGACGAGCCGGGGATTGGCATGACCGAAGGCGTTGACCGCAATACCGGCCGTGAAGTCCAGATATCGCTGCCCGTCCTCGGCGAAAAGGTAAGGCCCTTCGCCCCGAACGAACGCGACGTCCGTCCGATTGTAGGTTGGCAGCACTTGCGGAAACACTTGAGCCTCCTGACGAGTCGAGAGATGTGGATAAAGGAACCGGGGCTTTAGCCGCTTTGCCTCCTGGTCACAAGCAAAGTCGTGTCACAACGCCCAGATGCGGACTTATCCATTTGACCGCGTTAACAAAATTTTCGTGCACAGGGTTAGGTAGCCCGCTGAGTCGGTTCCTGTGGACGAAGGGCTTGTGGTTAAGCCCCATGCCTTGTGCAAGGTGTCGGAGCCGCTACGATAGGTGGTGGCAAATGGCCGAAAGGAGCAACCGCATGACCCAGGCCAATTGGACTGATGACCGCGTCGACCAGCTCAAATCTCTCTGGACCGAAGGACTTTCGGCCAGTCAGATCGCCCGCGCACTGGGCGGCGTAACGCGTAATGCCGTAATCGGCAAAGTTCATCGTCTCGGCCTCGCCGGACGGGCAAGTCCCTCCCGCGTCGAGCGTCCGCGCTTGCCGACGACGCCGCGGGTATCGATCCGCGCCCACGTTCCGCCGGCCCCGATCGTGGAAGAGGATCCGCTGACGCTGGACGACGGCAACTTCGCCACCGTTCTTACGATCAACGACCGCATGTGCCGCTGGCCGATCGGCGATCCCTCCGAGAACGAGTTTCACTTCTGCGGCCGCAAGCCGAAGTCGGGCTCGCCTTATTGCGAAGCGCATGCCCGCAAGGCCTACCAGCCGCAGCAGCAGCGCCGAGACAAGATCGCAAGCTGAATGGTGTCGCCCAATCTTATTGCCGGGGAGCGCTGCAAAGCCTCCCCTGCACCGGGCGCGATGTGATATAGAACGCGCATGAAAAAACGCGTCGAAAAACCCAAAGCGAAGCCCGCGAAACCTGAAGCGGTGAAAGACGAGACGGCGCGCAAGGCGCCAGTCACCGTTTCCAGCCCGCACGATGCCCTGCACAGCCTGCTGCGCGGCGCCCACGCGCACAAGATCTGCCGCTAGGGTCTGGCTTTCACCCGAAGCGAAAAGCCCGCGACAGACGCCGCGGGCGGATTTCGTTTGCTTCGTAATCGGTGCGCCTTACACCGCCGGAACAGCGGCGTCTTCCAGCGCGTAACCAGCCGACCGAACAGTGCGGATCGGATCGCCGGTACCGTCGATGTTGAGGGCCTTGCGCAGGCGGCCGACATGGACGTCAACAGTGCGGGCCTCGACATAGACATCCGAGCCCCACACCGCATCCAGGAGCTGCTCACGCGAAAAGACGCGGCCGGGGTGCTGGATCAGGTGATCGAGCAGCTTGTACTCGGTCGGCCCCAGATGCACCTCGCGGCCGGAGCGGCGTACCCGGTGGGCGGCACGGTCCATCTCGATATCGCCGACCACGACGACATCCTCGGCCAGGCTCGGGCGGATGCGGCGCATCACGGCGCGCAGCCGCGCCAGGAGTTCCATCATCGAAAACGGCTTGGTGAGATAATCGTCGGCGCCGGTATCGAGGCCGCGGATGCGGTCCGATTCCTCACCGCGCGCGGTCAGCATAATGATCGGGACGTTGCGGGTCTCCTGCCGGCTGCGCAGGCGGCGGCATACTTCGATGCCGGAAAGCTGCGGCAGCATCCAATCGAGGAGCACGAGATCTGGTTTTTCTTCAGCGGCGACGAGAAGCGCCTCTTCGCCATCCATTGCCTCCAACACCCGGTAGCCCTCACGCTCCAGATTGTATCGGAGCAGGGTGACTAGGGCGCTTTCGTCCTCGGCCACGAGCACCGACGGTTTCATGGCCTAGTCCTTCTTCTCGAAGCGGGCGCTGGCGGTAGTATCGCCCTTGGGGCGGTCGAGCGTCAGATGGCCGCCGGTCACCATGTTGAAGACAACTTCGGCGATGTTGGTGCAGTGATCGCCCGCCCGCTCGATGTTTTTGGCGATAAACAGGAAATGCGTACACAGCCCGATCGTGCGCGGGTCTTCCATCATGTAGGTGAGAAGCTCGCGGAACAGGCTGTTGTACATCTCGTCGATTTCGCCGTCCTGCTTCCACACCAGTTCGGCAGAATCGGCATCGCGGTCGGAATAGGAGTCGAGAACCGCTTTGAGCTGCGCCAGCGCCTGACTGCCCATGCGGGCGAGACTTTGGGCAAGGCGGATCGGCGGCTCGCGGTTGAGGACGATAGCGCGCTTGGCGATGTTCTTGGCGAGGTCTCCGATGCGCTCAAGCTCGCCGGCAATCTTGATCGCCGCCAGGGTCTCGCGCAGGTCCACCGCCATCGGCTGACGCAGCGCCAGCACCTTCAGTGCCTGTTCTTCGATCTGCTGCTGCAGTTCGTCGACCTTGCGGTCGCCGGCGACGACGCTCTCGGCCCGCGCCGTATCGCGCCGCGCGATCGCGTCGATCGAATCGGCCAGTTGCGCTTCGGCGATGCCGCCCATCTGCGCGACGCTCGAGGCAAGTGCCTCAAGTTGTTCCGTGAAGGCTCGTACTGTGTGGTCTGCCATAGCGCCTGCCCGCTTCCTCGTTTCCGGAACCATTCACACCGGCAACGCAATCGGTATGCGATGGTTTTATAACAGTTCCGTGACAGGCGCTTCCGCCTGCTTCTTGGCGGCGGGCATAATGATCGTAAACGTCGATCCCTCGCCCGGCCGGCTTTCGATCTGCATCCGCCCATTGTGCCGGTTAACGATGTGTTTGACGATCGCCAAACCGAGGCCGGTACCGCCACGCTCACGGCTGCGCTTCACATCGACGCGGTAGAAACGCTCGGTCAAGCGCGGGATCGCCTCGGCCGGAATGCCTTCGCCATCGTCCTTAACCGCCGCAACCAGCATGGTTTCCGGCCCGCGCCGGCCGGCGGAGGCTTGTTGCCGCAGCGTAATTTTTACTTCACCATTGTCGCGGCCGTACTTGATCGCATTGTGGATCAGATTCTGGAACAACTGGACCAGCTCGTCGCGCTCACCGGGGACCGGCGGCAGACCTTCCGCGGCGTCCACCACGATGGTGATGCCGTCCGCCTTGGCGAGTGGCGTCAGCGCCGCGGACGCCTGCTTGACCACCGATTCGAGCGACACCTCGCCCCGCGGCGGCACATGTTCGTTGAGCTCGATTCGGGTCAGCGACAACAGGTCCTCGATCAACCGGCGCATCCGCTCGGACTCGACGCCCATGATGTCGAGGAACTTGTCGCGTGCCTCGGCGTCGTCGCGGGCGGGGCCCTTCAGGGTCTCGATGAAACCGGTCACGGCCGCCAGCGGCGTGCGCAGCTCGTGGCTGGCGTTGGCGATGAAATCGACCCGCATCTGCTCGGTGCGCTTCATCGCCGTGAGGTCGTGCATCAACAGCGTGACCACCGACGGATCGCTCGAGATGCGGGCCGTGAAGGCTTGGTAGTTGCGCTCGATCGGGACCCGGACGTTAAACTCGACGGAACCGGGCTCGCCGGTCCGCGCCGTGCGCTGCAAGGCTTCCAGAATAGACGGGTTGCGCAAAACCGACGACACATGCTTGCGCTCGATGCCGACACCGATCACCTCGCGCATCGCGCCGTTGGCAAACAGCACACGCTCGCCGCCGTTGACCAGCATCAACGGATCCGGCAGGCGCTCCAACATTTCGCGCGCCAGCGGCGATAGCACAGCCAGATCGTCCGGTGCGGGCGTTTCCTCCGCTGTGCGGGCGGGACGGCGCTCGCCGATGCCGGCGGAAATGGCTGCCGCTCCGGTAACCACCACCGCCGCTGCGAGGCCACGCGGACCCAGCCACACGTACGCCGCAGCGCCGGCGATCAAAGCCGCCGCCACCGCCCACAAGATCCGCCGAAGTTCGGCCCAGAACGCGGCGTCCTTGGTCATTCCGTACACCGCATATCGATTCGCGTTTTCCGACATCATAGCGACAATTTGGCCCCCAACTACGACGGTTCGGTAACGGCGTGCGGAATAAGTCAACGTTTTGCGGCAAATACCGAGTCCATTCGGACGCCGCAAGCACAACCGGACCAAACCCGTTGACGGCGAGAGCCGGAGCGGATTAGCACTTACCCCACGTGCAAGGTTTTGGGAACGCGAAAGCGGCTGCCCCCGCAACTGTAACCGGTGAGGAAGTTTCCACGTGCCACTGAGGTGAAAACCTTGGGAAGGCGGAAACGGATAAAAACCCGGGAGCCAGGAGACCTGCCTTGCGCCGTCGTCCTGTTTTCGGCCGGGGTGTGCCGGGAGCTGCGGGGGAAACCGTCGCGACGACAGAAGTGGAGTCGTCGCGGGTGAACACCGGGAAGCCATCCTCACGTTCGAAGCGGGTTTTCCCGCGTGCCGACTCTTGGGCCAAACCAGGAGAACGCTATGCGTAAAATTCTTTATCTATCGACCGTTTCGTTGTTCGCACTGCTGCCCGCTGCGGCAGAGACCGTTGTCGTCAGCGCCACCCGCACGCCCGAGCCGCTGGAAATCACCGGCTCCTCGGTGTCGGTCATCAGCGCCGATACGATCGCAGCCCACCAGACCGTCGTGCTCAGCGATGCCTTGGCGGCGACGCCCGGCATCACGGCGGTGCGCAACGGTGGCGTCGGCCAGAGCACCAGCATCCTGCTGCGCGGCAGCGAAGCGGGGCAGACGCTAGTGCTGATCGACGGTATCCGCCTCAACGACCCCAGCGCTACGACCGGCTTCGCACTGATGGGCGATGTGCTGGCGAACGGCATCGACCGGGTGGAAGTGCTGCGCGGTCCGCAATCGACGCTCTACGGCAGCGATGCCATCGGCGGCGTCGTCAATATCCTGACCACCCGCGGCGGCGAAAATACGCTAAAGCTGCAGGCCGAGGGCGGTTCGTTCGATACGCTGCGGCTGAACGCGGCGGCGAGCGGGACGTATTCGAATTTCGAGTTCGGTGCGGCGGCGAACTACTTCCTCACCAATTCCGTTTCGGCCGCCGATGCGCGCGACGGCAACAAAGAAGCCGACGGCTATCACCACACCGGCGTCACCGGCAATGTGCGCTGGAACGCATCCGATGCGGTGAGCGTCGATGCGCGCGTCTACTACACCTATGCCCGCGACAGTTACGACGGCTATCCGCCGCCGAACTATACATTCGCCGACACCCACCAATACGGCGACAACGAACTCTTGGCGCTGTACGGCGGCATCAATGCGGCAGCGTGGGGCGGGCGTTTCACCAACCGGCTGGCGGTGATCCATTCCGACAGCGACCGCACCACCTACGACACGGTTCAGGACTTCTACGGCAAAGGCGGCGCCACAAGGTACGAATACCAAGGCGGGCTGAAACTCGACGATAAGAACGAGCTGGTGTTCGGCGCGGAAGACCAGCGCACCAGCCTCGATACCGAGAGCCAATACGATCCGGCGCCGACCAAAGGCACCGACCGCATCGACAGCGTCTATGCGCAATGGCAGAGCGGAATTATCGACAACCTCACCGTGACCGGCGGCGTGCGCTACGATCACGACCGCGAATTCGGCGACCATACCTCGTTCAAAGCGGCAGCGGCCTATCAGCTAACTGGTTCGACGACGCTGCGCGCCAATATCGGCGACGGCTTCAAGGCGCCGAGTCTGTACCAACTGTTTTCGCTTTATTCCAATCCGGTCGAAAGCCTGAAACCGGAAACCGCAACCGGCTGGGAAGCCGGCATCGATCAGCGCTTCGGCGATTGGCGCGCCTCGGCCACCTATTTCGAGCGGCGCACGGCGAACCAGATCGATTTCTTCGACTGCTGGGGCGTGACCTCGACGGCATGTTCGTTGCGCGCGACGCAAGGCGGTTACTACTACAATATCGACCGCTCGCGGGCGGAAGGCGTCGAGATCGAGCTGGCGGGGAAGATTACCGACGGGCTGACGCTCGCGATGAACTACACCAACCTCACCGACACCGATCGGGCGACCGGGCTGCAACTGGCGCGGCGGCCGCACGACAGCGCCAATGTGAGCCTCACCTGGAAGGCGCTGGAAGACCTGAACCTCGGGCTCAGCGTCGATTACATCGGTTCGCGGTTCGACGATGCCGCCCACGCCACCAAGCTCGGCGACAGCGGTCATCTCAATCTGTTCGCGGCCTATACGCTTGGCCACGGCGTCGAACTGTTCGGCCGGATCGAGAACCTTTCCGACAACCAACGCGAACCGGTCGCCGGATACGGCGCCCCCGGACGGGCGTTCTTCGGCGGGATCAGGACGACATTGTAGCTTGTAGCGCGCTGTTACTTCACCAGCGACAGGCGGCGTACCGGGGCGGGTTTCGACTTGTAGAACAGCCCCGGCGCGCTGTCGGCCGGAACGTAGCCGAGGGCATATCCGTCGGTGGACTCGGCCGGCCCCACCAGAAGCGCGCCGTCGGGCGCCAGAATCTCGCCGATACGGTCGAGCACCGAGGCGCGCGTCTTGAGGTCGAAATACATCAGCGCATTGCGGCAGAAGACGACGTCGCAATCGGGCAGCCAACCGTAGGAGTCGAGCAGGTTGAAGGTGCGGAAAGAGACCATCCGGCGCAAGTGATCGGAGATGCGCCAGCTGGTGCCTTCCTGCTGGAAGTTCGACACCAAACGGCGGATCGGCAAGCCGCGCTGCACTTCGAACTGCGAATAGATGCCGTCTTGGGCGCGCGCGACCATCTGGGAATTGATGTCGGTGGCGATCAGGGTGATCGTCCAGCCCGCGTCGATCAGTTTGGCGTCGTCGAGGACCATGGCGATGGAATAAGGTTCTTGCCCGGCGGCGCACGCGGCGCACCAGATACGAAGCTGCTTGGTTTCGCTGCGCGCCAGTTTCAGTACCGGCAGGACGATGTCGCGGAATTCTTCGAAGGTTTTGCGATCGCGGAAGAAGGCCGAGTCATTGGTCGTCATCGACTCGATCACCGCCTGCACCAGCGCCTCGTGGCCGTAATGCAGTTCTTTGAGCAACGAGGCGATGTCGCGGAAACCGAAGCGGCGCACCACCGGCATCAGCCGGGTTTCGATCATGTGCGTCTTCTTCTCGGCAAGGATGATGCCGGTGCGGCGGTGAAGCACATTCGCAAGATACGAAAAATCGTGGCTGTTCATAGCCGCTAGACCAACCCCACTTCCGCGAGCTTCGCTGCGATCAGGCCGCGATCGAACGGCTTCAGGATAAACTCGTCGGCGCCGGCCCCGAGCGCCTCGCTGATATGGGCGGGATCGTTCTCGGTGATGCAGAACAGAACCACCGGGTGATTGCCCTTGCTATCGCGGCGCAGCGATTTGAGGAAGTCGATGCCCGTCATCTGCGGCATCTGCCAATCGAGCAGGATCACGTCGGGCATGCGGCGCTGGCAAGCCACCAGCGCATCGGCGCCGTTCTCCGCCTCTTCGGTCTCGAAGGAAAGTTCGTTCAGGATGCGGCAGGCGACTTTGCGGATCACCCGACTGTCATCGACGACAAGACACGTTTTCATGGTGGGCGCCGCGCGTTTTTCAACCGCTCCAACTTACCCCCTGAAGGTAAACGAGCCCTAACCGGCGACGATCTCGACCCGGCCTTCGTGCGGGGTAATGGTCAGCCCGGCATCGATCCCTTTGGCGAGCCGGAAAGTAAGCACCGGCTGCACGCCGCGGGCGTCATGCTCGGAAATCTCGCCTTTCAGCGCCCGCTCGACGTCCTCCGATACGCGCACGGTCGCGCCGGTCGCGGTGACCTTGAAGCCGAGCGCCTGGCCTTCGCCGCTGACGTCTACCCGCACCACACCGCCCTTGGGCAGGCAATCGGCGCCGATCAGGACCACATTCATAAGCAGCTTGGCCCAATCCTTCGGCCATTGCACCGCCGGCGGATCCCATTCCAGCGACACCCGCCCGGCACTCATCAGACCGGCAATCAATCGCCCGACCTCGGCCAGATCCAACACGGCCCCCGCCGACCCGGCGGCGCCGAAGGCAAGGCGCATGAATTGCAGCCGCGCCAAGGCCTGGGCCGCGCTGGAGGTCACAATCTTGAGGGCATCGGCACGCATCGCTGCATCGCGCTCGTCCTCCAGCACTTCCAAGCCGTTGACCACCGCCCCCAGCGGCCCAACCAGATCGTGGCAAACCCGGCTGACGAGAAAGGCGGAGAATTCAAGGTCGGTCATGGCGGGTCCTTGGGATGCGAAAGCGCTGGTAGACAGTGTTGGGAATTGGTTATCGTCTGCTTTGCGGTTTAAGGAAAGCCTAACGGGTTTGATTCTGGCCTGTGGACAATGAGGACAGGTGTCCGGCTCCGTCAACTTTGCCTTTCGCAGGAGTGACCATGACCGAAAGCCACGCCCACGCAGCCTCGCCCATGCTAAAGGCGCTCGCCTGCATCGCCTATGATGCCGGCGCCATTGTCCTGTCGCACTACACCGACGAGATCACCTTCACCCGCAAGGAGGACAACTCGCCGGTCACCGCCGCCGATGTGGAAGCCGAGCGCTTCATCTTCAAACGGCTGGCCCAACTCGCCCCCGACGTGCCGGTGGTCGGCGAAGAGAACGTTGCGGCGGGGCACATTCCGAAGGTCGGTAAACGCTTCTTCCTGGTCGATCCGCTCGACGGCACCAAGGAGTTCCTTTCCAAGAACGGCGAGTTCACGATCAATATCGCCGAGATCGTCGAAGGCAAACCGGTGCGCGGCGTCGTCTATGCCCCGGCCAAGGACCGCATTTTTTTCGGCGAGAGCCTGTCGGGCGCCTTTGCCATGACCTGCCCGCCCGGCGGCGCCC
>JAATGK010000283.1 GCA_015654715.1 Alphaproteobacteria bacterium | reverse complement strand
AGGGTGAACAGACGCCGGGCGGTGTCGAAATCGATCTCGATCTTGCCCTTCAGCCGCTCCACCAGGATGTTGGCGCCCTCGTCGTGCAGACCGCGGCGGCCCATGTCGAGCGCCTCGATCCGGCCCGAAGGCTGGTCGGGGATGGCCTTGAAGTAGCTGTCGCAGACGGCGAAGTAGTCCTTGACCACCTTGCGAAACGGCGTCAGCGACAGGATCAGCGTGCCGTGCCGCTCCTCGTTCAAGAGGTAGATGGTGAAGACCAGCCGGTTCTCTTCCAGACTGAGAAGCAAATTGTAGGGTCCGCCGGGGGAACCGATGGGGCGGAAGCTGTTCGATTCCAGCAAATCGTAAAGCGCAATCTGGCGCTCGTGCTCCACCTCGCGGCCGTGGCCTTCGGAGGATTTTTCCTCCAGGCTCACCCCGACCAGGCGGAACTGCGGATCATCGATCATTTCGGTTGGTTGTTCGGTTCAGGCGCGCCGCCACCGAGCGGGCATGCGCATCAAGCCCTTCCGCTTCGGCAAGCGCAATAGCATCCGGTCCCAGCACCGCAATGGCCGCGGGGCTGAGGGACAGAAGCGTCGAGCGCTTGACGAAATCGGCGACCGAGAGCCCGGACGAAAACCGCGCCGTACGGGCGGTCGGCAACACATGGTTGGGCCCGGCGATGTAATCACCCATCGCTTCGGGGGTGTAGCGGCCAAGGAAAATCGCCCCGGCGTGACGAATGAACGGCAAAAAGCCGTCGGGATCGGCAACGGCCAGTTCCAGATGCTCGGGCGCAAGGCGGTTGGCAAACGCGGCAGCATCGGCGAGATGGTTCACCACAATGATCGTGCCGTAATCGTTCCACGAGGTCCCAGCGATCTCTCGGCGCGGCAACAACGCCAGCGCCCGCGTGACGGCTTCATCGACCTTATGGGCGAAGGCGGCATCGTCGGTGATAAGAATCGCTTGGGCGACCTTGTCGTGCTCGGCCTGGCTGAGGAGATCGGCGGCAATCCATTCCGGATCGTTGCCGGCATCGGCGATGACCACGATTTCCGACGGACCGGCAACGGAATCGATGCCGACATGCCCGAACACTTCGCGCTTGGCGGCGGCGACATAGGCATTGCCGGGACCTACGATCTTGTCGACCGGTGCGATGGTCTTGGTACCGTACGCCAGCGCGGCGACCGCCTGCGCCCCGCCAACACGGTAAATCTCGGTAACACCGGCGCGGCGGGCCGCTTCGATGGCGAGCGGATTGATCGCCCCGCCCGAGGCGGGCGTGACCATCACCAAACGCTTCACCCCGGCAACCGCGGCGGGGATCGCGTTCATCAGAACGGAGCTGGGATAGCTGGCGGTGCCGCCGGGAACATAGAGGCCGACGCTATCGAGCGGGGTGAAGCGCCAGCCGAGCCGGGCGCCGGTGTCGTCGGTATAGGAGTCATCGGCCGGAATCTGGCGGCGGTGATACGCCTCGATGCGGCGGGCGGCGACGTCGAGCGCCTTCAAGGTTTCCGGCTTGCACGCGGCACGGGCAGTATCAATTTCAGCAGGCGTGAGGCGCAGGGTTGCGGCCGTGAGTTCGGCGCGATCGAATTTGTTGGAAAGCTCGACCAGGGCTTCGTCGCCGCGCGCCCGCACATCGGCGATAATCGCCCGCACCGACGTCGAGACATCAGCGTCCGTCTCGCGCTTCATGGTCAGAAGCGCGTCGAAATCGGCGGCAAAGTTCTCCGAATTGGCGGCAAGCCAGCGGCGCATGACTATTCTTCTTCGTGATTAGGACGGCCGCGTGCGGCCCAGGGACCGGTCAAATCGGCGAGCGCGGCCTCGAGGCATTCGACCTCCAGCAGCATCACACCGCCGCCGGAGAACGTCAGCTCCACCTTGCCGGCGGGATTTTCGGCTCCCGGCTCGCCCACCGGTGTAAAACGAATGGCAAGCAGCGACAGGACCGCACCGGGCGCGCCCATCTTGATGTTCTTGGATTTCACCGCCAGCACGCTGTCGAAATGCAGCCCCGAGCGGATGCGCAAATTGCCGGGCTTGCCGTTTTCCCATTGGAAGCGGTTGAACACCGCCACAAAGCGCCGCTTCGTGGGCAGATATTTCAGGTCGCCGACCTTGGCGACGGCATCTTGCAGGCGGGCCGAGATCACTTCGAGATCTTCGGCATCCTGGGCGGCGAGAATGGGTCCGGTGGTGGTCATACGTTTTACCGCTCGCTTTGACGTTCGATGATCGCTCCGACGGCGCGGAGTTTTTCCTCCAGCCGTTCGAAGCCGCGATCCAGATGATAGACACGATTGACGATGGTTTCGCCTTCCGCGGCAAGGCCCGCGAGCACAAGGCTGGAGGAGGCGCGCAAATCCGTCGCCATCACTTGGGCACCCATCAGCTTCGGCACACCGGTGACGATGGCGGAATCGCCCTCGACCTTGATGTCGGCCCCCATGCGCATGAGTTCGGGTACGTGCATGAAGCGATTCTCGAATATCGTCTCCCGGATGCGGGACGTGCCCTCGGCGATCGCCATCAGCGCCATGAACTGCGCCTGCAGATCGGTCGGAAAGCCCGGGAAGGGAGCCGTGTTCACCGATACCGATCTAGGGTGAAATCCATCGCGTACAACCTTGAATCCGGCGCCGGTGGAAGAAACTTCGGCCCCGACCAGTGCCAAAACGTCCAAAAGGGACGCCACGAGGTCGGGCGAGGTGCCGGTCAGCTCCACCTCGCCGCCAGCCATCGCCGCGGCAATGGCATAGGTGCCGGTCTCGATGCGGTCGGGCAGCACCGAATGGGTGGCGCCGTGCAGACGGTCGACACCTTCCACCACGATCCGTGAGGAACCCAGGCCGGAAATCTTCGCGCCCATGGCAATCAGGCAATCGCCGAGGTCGACGATTTCGGGCTCGCGCGCGGCGTTGACGATCTCGGTGTGGCCTTTGGCCAGGCACGCGGCCATCAGCACGTTCTCGGTGGCGCCGACCGTCACGGTCGGAAACACCACCTCGCCACCGACGAGCCCGGCCGGCGCATCGGCATAGACATAACCCTGGGCCAGATCGATGGTGACCCCCAGCGCCTGCAAGCCCTTGAGATGCAGGTCTACCGGACGAGCACCGATAGCGCAGCCGCCGGGCAGCGACACCTTGGCGAGGCCGAGCCGGGTGACAAGCGGCCCGAGCACGAAAAAGCTCGCCCGCATCTTGCGCACGGTGTCGTATTCGGCGGTGGTACCTCGCACATGGTCGGCCTGAAGCCGGTAAGTGCCGCCCTGCCCCAACTCGGTGCCTGCCTGCCAATCGACCGACACGCCAAAGCTGCGCAACAGATCGGCCATAAAAACGATATCGGCGAGCTGGGGCACGTTGGTCAGAACCAGCGGTTCATCGGTGAGAAGGCTCGCCACCATCAGAGGCAAAGCGGCATTCTTGGCACCGCTGATCGGGATTTGGCCCTTTAGGCGTTGTCCGCCCTTAATGCTGATCTTGTCCATTGCCCCTCGGATGCCGGCAGAAAGTGAACCGCGGTTCTAGAGCAAAACGCGGACCTGCGAAATTGGCGTTTTGCGCCAGATTTTATTGTCGCGGCGCCGTTTCCCGCAAAACCGTCAATACGTTTGCGCGCAGTGCTTGAGGCGCCCCTGCAACAGTCGTAAGCCCGCCATTAGACTGGCTTTGGCGCCCCGATGTCGCCGGATGCGAGCGTAGGCGGCTCAACCGGGGCTGGTGCGGCGGGAATGCCAACCAGACCCTTCTCGGCCCGTGAACCCTGATCGCGAGCCTGGGCCTTCCGGCGTTTGAGGTTCGCTCGCAATGCGGCGGCAAGCCGCTCCCTCTGCGTTGGGGATTTTGGCGAATGTGCCACGCAGAACCCCTTTCCCTTAAGCCACACAATAGGATATAGACGCCGCTCTTCAGGGCGAACAGCCCTTCGGTTGCCGGAGTAGCGTAGTGGTAGCGCAACCCCTTGGTAAGGGGTAGGTCGTGAGTTCGATTCTCACCTCCGGCACCAGT